>CAXBBB010000201.1:0-5331 GCA_963973615.1 uncultured Rhodothermales bacterium
TTAAATTCAGGAGATATAGTCATAGGAATGTCTGGCGGAGAAGGCTGGGCATTGGCATCCGAAATCAGCACGACCCGGACGGCGACGATCTGCTGGGTCTCGGCGTCGGTGATCCCGGCTCCGAACTTGCCGAAGCTACTGGCCTGTTCGGAATAGGCCTGCCATCCCTCGAAGTCGATGTTGCCGACGTTGGGAAACTCGACATCGGCTCCGAGGGGAATGATTCGGTCTCCGTTGGCCTCGTATCTGCCGGTTCCGTTGCCATCCACGACCACCTCAATGACGGCGATCGTGTTCAGTGTGCCGAAGCCGCGCAAGAAAGCGTTCAGATACAACTCGTCCGCAATAGTGGTCGGTACCGTAAAGACGTTGGCCCCAGCGGGAGGTAGAATCGTAATCAGCCCAATAAAGAAGTTGTTCACCACAACATCGTCCGTGCCGCGCATCAGGTAGAAGCCGTCGCCCTGAGCGGGCGGGACTTCGGCGCTGATGCCGAATCCTGGATCGAACTCGAACTCGGGATTGGATACGCTGAGTCGGTCGGAGCCTTCGAACGAAGCGATGACGGATCCGGGATACATACGCGGCGTGGCGACCACCAACTCAACCCGAGTCGTGTCGACGGCGTCGTCGGGGAAGAACAGAGAGGCGGTGACCGGCTCATCTTTGAACAGCGGAAGCTCGGTCGTGCTGCCCTGCCAGTTGGCGTTCTCGGCCGTTAGCTCGCTAGAAAACCCTTCGATGCGTTTGATGGCCCCGCTTTCCTGGCCTACGATCTCGAGCACCCAGTTGGATTGCTTGTTGAAGCGCGCAGCGAAAGCGGCGCTCTCCCCCGCTGCAAAGTCGACACTCGTGCGGTCGACGGTCAGCGGGTCGAGAAGGGAAAAGTCCCCGAAGCGGTCGATCAAGCGGGGGCCGTCGAAGTCTGTGGCGTGATCGCAACCCGCGAGCAGAATCACCCCTAGCGCGAGGCACGCAGCGGGCAGCAGAGGAAAGGAGTCGGTTCGCAGCATCAGAACGGCAGGGTGTAGAGAGCGAAGACCTGGTTGAAGGTGTAGTCGTCGTCGGGCGTGGCGTCGTCGCCATAGCTGTATTTTTGGAGTTGGACGGTCAGATACGACCCCGACCCAAACCGGTATCGTAGTCCGGCGCCGTACAACTGCTCGCTGTCGTCAGTAACGAACGCGGCGGGGAAATCGCGCACGTCGTTGAAGTCTCGGATCTGCGGGACGTAGTCTCGTCCGCTCGAGGTGCGCGTCGTGACGCCGATCAGCACGTCCAGGCGGTCGTAGATCTCCGCTGTGATTCCAGCTTCGAGCAATACAGACGTCAGATCGACCTCTTCGATGGCTTCGCCGCCCCGCGTGGTCTGCTCGTACTGGCCGCCCAGCGAGAATGCCAGCGTGCGGGCATACCCGATCAGCGGGCCAACGGGCACGTCGACCGCTCCGCGGATCAACGCGAAACCTTTCAGTTCGTCGGTCCCCTGCCCCCTGATCTCGCGCAGCAGGGCGACCATCAGCTCAGCCTGTGCACCGCCCGACGGCTCGTACTCGGCACCCAAACGCAGTCCACGACGGTTGGCCGTTGCGGCGCCGTATGGCTGGGCGTTGTTGTACCGCGGATCATAGTTCATCAGCCCGTCGGCGATGCGGAAAGTGTAGATCGCCGGATCGCGCGTCAGGTCGAACAGGCCGATACCGCGCCTGTCGCGGCTGGCGCCGATGCGGCTGAACTGTCGCTGCGAGCGCGTATAGTCGACGCGCTTACTCTGGGCGGCTGCGCTGAAAAAATCCGGCCCGACGTTGACGAAGTGCGCCGACACGTCCACATCTACACGCGGAAACCCGGCAGCCAGTCCGATCTCGAAAAACGTATCGGTCTCGAGCACTAGCGGTTCGGCGCTGGGATCGGGAGTAGCGATCGGGTCGACCGGAGTTTCGTCCGCCTGTTTGGCGACCGACCAGCCGCCCTCTCCCACCAACTGAAGCGACAGCGCCTCGCGTTCGAGCAGCGACAGCGCACCGTCGAATGAGCCGACGTGGTTGCGGATACCCGTATTGGCGTTGCCCGACTCGAGATCGTCCCAGACGCTGACGTAGTTGAACCCGGGCGTGAATCGCAGGCCCAGTGCGTTGACCGAGCCGCCCAAGCGGCCGCCACCGATCAGGCGAGTCGGCGTGTCGGTGAAGTTGGTTGGACGCAGCCGAGCCAGAAACGCGCGCACATCGACGGCATCGACCCAGCGGTCGAATTCCAATCCAAAGTCGAGGCGAGCGCCTTGCAAGCGGCGTTCGTTCAGGCCCGTATAAAACTCCTCGTAGTAGATGACATCCTTCTGCGGCTCGAATAGCTCGGGCGTGTTGACGCGTCCGTCCTCGTCAGGGAGAAACAGCGTATAGGGCGTCATGGCCACGTTCATATCGCCGACCCGGTATTCGAGCGCGTTGGCGATGATGCCCCGGGCCCACAGTTCGCGCACCTCGATCGAAACGCCCGACCCGAAAAATCCGCCGAACTCGTTGCGCAGGCGCAAGATGCCCTGCACCTCGGTCGATGCGTTGGGCTGCGCGTTGATGGCGAGGTCGAGCAGAAACTCGCCGTCGGCCAGCCGCTCGGCGAAAGAGGTGTCGCCATCGGCAATCGGGCCGCCCAGGTCCGTCTGCTGGATGTAGGCGCGGCCCAATCCGTTGAAGCGGAGGCCGGGAGCGTCGGCTTTCTCGGGCGGAGCGCCCTGGCCCCACGCCAGCGGAGCCGCGGCCAGCAGGCCGAGGAGGAGAAGTATGCGCACGGTGAATCGGTTCATAGAGACTAGAAAAAGACCTTGAACTCGAGCGTTACTTCGCGCCCTGAGTAGGTGTCCTCGGCAAAACTGCGGTCTTCAAAATCGACCCAGCGGTGACGGAGATAGAGACCGGCATTCGAAGCGACCGACCAGTCGAAGCCCACGCCCAAGCCGCGGGCGTGCTGGTCGCGCGTCTCACCTGAAACGGCGTCGGCGACGGTAAACCGTCCCCCGCGCGCGTTTTCGAAGCCCGCATAGCCGGTCAGAATGAAGCCGTCGAGCACCTCGTAATACACGTCGAACTCGTGGTACTGCACGAAGACGTAGGTGTCGTCGTCGCGCGGAACGGCATAGGCATTCGGGTTAGCCGATCCGAAGCTGGCGAGGTAGAAGAGGTACGCGGGGCGATTCAAGATGCGTCCGCCCAGCTTGCTCTGCAGGTCGACCGAGTGGTAGTACTTGCGGTTGGTGGCCAGGCCCGTCACCGGGTCCACGTCGGTAAGCTGCACCCGCTCGAAGACGCCGCGGAAGAACGAATACTTGCGCCCCAGTGGGCCAAACTGTGTGGCACAAGTGGCTTCGGCGGGAAACGGGTTGTACACGCGCGAAAGCGCCAGCCCGTTGACGCGGTGGATGTACGACATTTCGTCGGTCGTCGGGGCAAGCTCGTGCGCCAGCCCCCACCCGACAGCTACTCGCGCCGGACCGGCTTCGTACGCCGTGTTGAAGTTGATGCCGCGCCGGTTGTGCGCCAGTTGGTTGACCTGGGTGATCAGCCCACCCGCCGATCCGCTGCCCGAGGGGATGGCACAGCGCGGATCGCCGTTGACCTGCGGATTGTTGTTGGTGGCGATCTCGCCGTTCTCATTGAAAAAGTGACGGCCCACCTGGTAGACCTGAACGTCGAGCGGAAGTCCGGTGTGTTCAGACGACGTGCGCGCCCGCACCATCAGCGCCTCGCCCCACTTAGACGTGTAATCAGGGCTCTCGAACTTACTCGCGCCCATCTCGCCGCTTACCGAAACGCCTGCAACTTCGGTCGCGAACTGTCCCGTATGGACCTGATACGAGCGCTCGTCGGTCGTCAGGCTGTCGAGAACGCGGTAGCTCGTTATCGAATTGGCTGCGAGGAGGTGCTTGCCGCTCGCCCACTGCACCCGTCCGCCGCCGATGAACGAGGGCAGCGCGCGTGCGTCGCCGCTCAGTCCGATATAGTCGGGCGTGTTACCGGGATCGGTATCGCCTAGTCCGACCTGCGCGTTGGGCAATCCGCCGTTGGGCTGGGTCTTGCCCCAGAACGCGTCGAACCCGAATCCACCGGGCAGCCCACTTCCGTTCAAGATCAGCCCCTGGAAAGCCTGGTAATTCCACCGCTGGTCCCCCGCGTTGGCTTGGCCGGTTCTAAAGTACCGGTCGTACTTCTGTGTGCCGTCGACGCCTTCCCACGGCGTCCGGTCGAAAATCGAAAACCGGTCGAGGACCTGATACACGCCGATGGTAAACGGACTAAGGTTGTACCAGTGGATACCGCCCGCCCGAACGCCGAAGGAGCCGATTTCGGTGCGGAAGTTACCGTAGAAGTTGACACCCAGGTTGAGCGAGACCGTTGAGTTTCCCGTTCCCAGTCCGTCATAGGGGGAGAACACGAACAACTCGGACCCGAACGACGCCCTCCCGTTGGGGCGGCCTAGGACGGTGAGCGAAAGCGACGGTTCGCGGTATCCATCACCGACGCCATAGGTCCGCTCGAATGGCTCCAGGTTGGGGTACGGCTCGGAAAAGTCGCGCCCGTACAAGAACAGGCGGTAGTATCCGAAAACCGTCAGGCGCGTCGGCTGCTTGCGCAGATCGTCCGTCGAATCCGACAGGGCCACCTCCCTACGCTGACGCTCCTGTTCCGACACGTACGCTCCCGGTTGCCCACCGCTACTAGCGGTCAATCCGACGCCTCGCGTGGCCCTGTCGGATTCGCCCTGGGACGCAACCGGCTCGGACGAGCGGGCAGACTCGTCGATCGGCGACTGAGCGGCGACCGGATCCGGCATCGCGACGGTGACGACCAGAAAGACGGAGCAAGCGGCGAACCAACGCCAAGCGAGTAGAAAAAGAGAGCGCACCTTTCGGAAAGGGGAATGACGCTCGGCCACGCAGCGCACGACCGAGCGTCTGTTCGGATCAGCGGACGACTGTCAGCGAAGTGGTCGCGACACCGCTATCTGTCGCTACGCGGACGAAGTAGAGTCCAGGGGCCAGGTCAGAGGTAGGTACCGATAGGCTAACAGGTCCAGCCGAACGCATACCCTGCGAGACGACCAGCACGCTGCGTCCCAGCACATCGACCAAGTCGATAGTGGCCGCGGAAGGAGCGGACAGTTCGAATGCCAGCGTGGCGCGGTCAGCGGCCGGGTTAGGAAAGACCGAAGGTGCGGCCCCGAAAACTTCGGGGAGGCGGGGCGCAGATGTAGCCGTACCCACTGCGAAGCCGACCTCGTCGATGGCGAATCTAAACTCAGGCCCCTGAATGCCGCCGAAAGCGCCGACGATCT
>CAXBBB010000202.1:0-5323 GCA_963973615.1 uncultured Rhodothermales bacterium
ACTCGCGCGTCCCGACTTTCTTGGTGCTGATCTGGGGACGGTACACATCGCCCGTGTGGATGCCGTCCTCGATCGTGCGCAGCCACGCGTTCCGAACTTTGGCGGCGATGTCGGGCTTGCCCAGGTGGACGAGCATCATGACCGCACCGTTGAGCAGCCCCGACGGGTTGGCGATGCCCTCTCCGGCGATGTCGGGGGCGGATCCGTGGATGGCCTCGAACATGGCGTATTCGGTCCCGACGTTCGACGAGCCGCCCATGCCGACCGACCCGGCGACTTCGGCTGCGATGTCGGAGATGATGTCGCCATAGAGGTTGAGCGTGCAGATCACGTCCAGCCGCTCGGGGCGCGCGGCGACCAGCGCCGAGCCGATGTCGATGATCTTGTACTCGTTCTCGATGTCGGGATACTCCTTCGCCACCTCGTCGAAGACCCGGTGGAAGAGACCATCGGCCTGCTTCATGATGTTGTCTTTCGCCATACCCGTCACCTTCTTGCGACCGTGGGCACGTGCGTACTCGAACGCATACCGGACGATGCGCTCGCAGCCTGGACGCGAGATCAGCTTGAGCGCCTGAACGACTTCGTCCGTCTGCTGGTGCTCGATTCCGGCGTACAGGTCCTCTTCGTTCTCGCGCACGATCACCATGTCGAGCAGCGGATACGGCGTCTGGACATACGGCGAGTATGCTTTGACCGGACGCACGTTGGCGAACATCGACAGGCTCTTGCGCAGCGTCACGTTGAGGCTCTTGTAGCCCCCACCGCTGGGAGTCGTGATCGGAGCCTTGAGGAGCACGCGCGTCTTGGCGAGGCTCTCCCACGCGCTGTCGGGGATGCCGCTTTTCTCGCCTGCGAGGTACACCTTTTCGCCGACTTCGATCACGTCGTATTCGAGATCGGCGCCTGCCGCGTCGAGGATGCGGAGGGTGGCGTCCATGATTTCGGGGCCGATGCCGTCTCCTTTGGCGACTGTAATCTGGGTGCTCATAGTGAGAGAATGGGTTCAGGTAAGGGAAAGTGCAAAATAGCCGAGCGCACGTCGCATCCTCGTGAAAAGCCACTTCCGACTTGACTTCACACGCTGATGGCCCAATCTTAACAGTACGCAAACATCCTACAACCCAAACCCACACCGCGTATGCGACCTCTCGCTACAACCCTCACCCTTCTTCTGCTGCTCGTCATGGTCGCCCCGGCCTCGGCGCAGTTTGCCACTAACTGGAATCGTTCAGCAGGTACTTCACCTTCCACTACACCCTCGTTCTTCGGCGGCACAACAGAACGTGGTTTCGCTTACGGACTGGTAGGAGGAAACGAGCGTGTCTACGTTCCCAGCAGAAACGGAGGGAACAGTGTTCGAATCCTGAATGGAGCAACGGGCGCGGATATCGGCACGCTTGACCTAACTGGCGTCACAGGCGGACTCTTTGTCATTAACGACGCTGGAGTCTCAGACGACGGTGTCATCTTCGTCTGCAACCTGACAATCGACGCAAGCGCCTCCCCGTTCAAGTGTTATACATGGGCCACCGAAGGCGCAGTACCTTCGACCGCTCTGTCGTTCTCCACCGCTACTGACACCCGCTTCGGAGACAAGATTACAGTCTCAGGCTCCTGCTCCGATAACTCTGCTTTGATCTGGGCAGTTGACGCCGATGGCTCATTGGGCGTCTACAAGTTTGGTACTGCCGATAACTGTGCCACTTTCACGCAAACTGCCGGCTCTCCGATCATCCTCAACAACACGGATGGTGTACCAGCAGGATCAGTTGGCTCTACGGGAAGCATTCCAGATGTAGCACCGCTAGCGGGTGGTGGTTTCTGGCAGACCGGCGCTGGCAACTCCCCCCGCCTCTTCAGTGCCACAGGCGATTTTGAGGGAGAGATTCCAGGATCTCTTCTTCCTACGGGAACGACGGGACTGAAAGTCATCCAGCCTGGCAACGGAAACACCTATCTCATCACCAACCGATACGGTGATGGCTATTGCCAGATGGTCGACGTGACCAATGGTCCCGGTAGTGCGACGGCCCTCACGCCTTCCGGCAGCACCCCTAGCATCGGAACTAACAGTACATCCGGCAACGCCGACGTCGATGTCAAGGTTGATGGAGCAGGTAACGTCACGGTTTACTGCATGTCTGCCAACAACGGAGTAGCTTCGTTCACATATACTCCAACCCTTCCCGTTGAACTGACCGCCTTCGAGGGCACGCTCTCGGGTAATGCGGCTCGCCTCGCATGGGCAACGGCATCGGAGACCAACAACGCCGGGTTCTACGTCGAGCACAGCGCCAACGGATCAGACTTCCGCGACGTGCACTTCGCACCGGGACACGGCACGACGCTCTAAGCGCGCTCGTATGACGTCACCGTCGCTGACCTCGCGCCCGGAACGCACACCTTCCGCCTGCGCCAGACCGACCTCGACGGAGCGTCTGAACTCTCGCACACTGTCGAACTGACGGTTTCGAGCGATGTCGCTGCGCTGTCTGTCGCGCCGAACCCGTCGCGCGGCCTGACCAACGTGAGCCTCGCGATCCCGAGCGCCCAGCAGGTGACGGTTTCGGCCTACGACGTGACCGGTCGTTTGGTGACGACGCTCTTCAGCGGAGCCGCCGACACGTCGGTTTCGGCAACGCTGAGTGATGTCGCGCCGGGCGTCTACGTGATCATCGCCGAGGGTGAGACCTTCCGCCTGACCACGAGCGCTACGGTTCTGCGCTAACTCCTGAGCTTCGGTTCACCTCTAACGCCCTCCGCAGAAGTCGATTTCTGCGGAGGGTTTTTGTTTGTGCAACCGCTTGTTCGGCTTATCTCTTACAGGCTACACCACTCACACCTTCTACCAAACTCACATGCGTCGCTTCGAGCAGCATTTCGTCCGCCACATCGAACTCTGGCTGAGCGCTGCGGGAATCGTTGTCGCCTTTGTCGTTCCGATGGTTCTCGGCTCGGGTATCGACTTTTGGAAAGCGGTTGCGTTAACAGCACTGGTGGTCAGTTTTCTGCACGGCATCGTGTTCTGGTCCGTCAAACGGAGACAGGCAAGCGTCCGAGCGCAGACGATCGCCGAAGTGCGCACCATGCTCCGCGGGCTGGCATGGACGCGGTTGACCGGACCGAACGAACAGACCTCGTCGCCTGAGCAGCGGGCATTCGACGACGTCCATCGGCTGGTCGACACGCTGACGGAGGAGCGGCTGAACCGCTGGAACGAGTCCGAGCAGCAGGCCGGACGGGTGGCGAACCTGACCGTCTAGCTCGCGTGATCCTCCCGGTTTTCACCGCATCTAGCGAGCATGACCGTGAGTCCGGCGTAGGTGCTGTCTGTTTCCGATTCCGCGACCTCTCGATGTCCCGCCTGCTTCCGCTCGCCCTCCTGCTCTTCGCTACGGCCTGCTCGTCCCCCGATGCGCCCGCCATCGCCGACGACGGCTACGATCCCTCGACGGACTCGCTCCGCATGGACGGCGAAGTCCACCTGCGCAACATTCGGCAGCTCACGTTCGGCGGCAACAACGCCGAGGCGTACTGGAGTTTTGACGACGATCAGCTGATTTTCCAGTCCGACTGGGACGCGATCAACAATCAGGGCTGCGACCAGCAGTTCGTCATGAACGTCGGCGATGCCTTCTCACAAGGCGACACCGACCGCTATACGCTGACCTCGACGGGTGAGGGACGCACGACCTGCGGCTACTTCACCCCTGAAGGCCGCGTGCTGTACGCGTCGACCCACGAAGGCGACCGCGCCTGCCCGACGCCTCCCCAGTCGGCGCAAGGCCGCTACGTCTGGCCGATCTACGACACGTTCGACATCTACGAATCGAATGCCGATGGCACCGACACAGAGCTGCTCATAGGCGGCGAGGGCTACGACGCCGAAGCTACGGTCAGCCCGGATGGGAAGTACATCGTGTTCACGTCGACTCGGTCGGGCGATCTGGAGTTGTGGCGTTACGAGCGCGCGACGGGCGACCTGCTTCAACTCACCGACACGCCCGGCTACGACGGCGGCGCGTTCTTCTCGCCCGACAGCAAGCGCATCGTCTGGCGCGCCTCGCGTCCGACGGGCGCCGACGCCGACAACTACCGCGCGCTGCTCGAGAGCGGCGTCGTCGAACCCAGCGACATGAACCTGTTCGTCGCCGATGCCGACGGATCGAACGTGCGGCAGATCACCGACATGCCGGGAGCAAACTGGGCGCCGTTCTTCCACCCGTCGGGCGAGAAACTGATCTTCGCCAGCAACTTCGAGAGCGAAGGCGGACGCGCGTTCGCCCTCTACCTGATCGACCTCGACGGCTCGAACCTGACGAAGCTGACCAACAGCGGCATTTTCGACGCGTTTCCGATGTTCTCGTTCGACGGTACGCAACTCGTCTTCGCGAGCAACCGCAACATGAGCCGCGAGCCTTCGCGCGATACCAACGTGTTTATCGCCGACTGGGTGGAAACGCCGACCGCCGCCGATAGCAGTTTCCGCTCACTCGTTCAGGCGCCCAGCCCGACCGAGCGTCCGTCGCGTCCCGGTACTCGGCCGGTCGAGAGCGAGTAGCGGAAGGACGCAGACCGGGCAGATGAGACGGGAGTGTGCTGGTCATTCGGTGCTGCGCGTCGGCTATTTTGAGGTAGCCTTTTCCCGCCTCCGATGCTACGTCTCACCCTCGTTCTGATCGCGCTCATCGCGCTTCGCCCCGCTCACGCCCAGGATCGCTGCGTCGTCGAAGAGCAGTCCGCTACCCAGTTGCAGGCGCTGATGACGGACGGTACGTGCAGCGCGCGGCAGCTCGTTATTGGCTATCTAGATCGCATCACCGATCTGGACGACGACCTTCAAGCTGTCCTCACGCTCAACCCCGACGCTCTAGCGCACGCCGACCAACTCGACGCCGAACGCGCGGCTGGACAGGTACGAGGTCCGCTGCACGGCATTCCCGTTCTGCTCAAGGACAACGTCGAAACGTCGGACCGCATGCCGACGACGGCGGGGTCGCTGGCGCTGGAAGCCAACTTTGCCGGGGCCGATGCGCCACTCGTGGCGCGGTTGCGCGAAGCGGGCGCGATCATCTTGGGCAAGACGAATCTGAGCGAGTGGGCCAACTTCCGATCGACCAACTCTTCGTCAGGCTGGAGCACGCTGGGCGGGCAAACACGCAATCCCTACGTGCTCGACCGCTCGCCGTGCGGCAGTTCGTCGGGGACCGGATCCGCGATTGCGGCGAGCCTTGCAGCTATCGGGGTGGGCACGGAGATGGATGGGTCGATTACGTGCCCATCCTCGATGAATGGGCTGGTGGGCGTCAAACCGACGGTC
>CAXBBB010000203.1:0-5303 GCA_963973615.1 uncultured Rhodothermales bacterium
CCCCATCGAGTGCCCGAACGCGCGCGACCGAGCCGCGTCCGACGAAAACACCCCGGCGACGAGGCTGCCCAGCCCGTCCTCGCGGAGCGCCTGACGATGCGCTTCTCCGATCATTGATTCCGCTCCTCCCCCAACCATGCCGACACGGATAGGGCGAGCGACGGACATATCGGATGCGGGAGAAGGAACGGCGCAAAGTACACGCCGTCCCCACGCACGTGCGCTGCGGCAAGCACCTGACACCGTGACAGAGTTGCACTATTGGCACGGCGCGTGCAGGAAGTCGGCACCCGACCGGACTGCGCGCGTCTATATCTGTCCGGCGCCTACTCCCTCCTCTCTGCATGATCGCACCTTTCTTCCTTTCCGACGATACCGAAAACGAAAACAGTATCCCCCTCCTCACGCCTGAGGAGGAAAAAGCGCTGGGCAACGAGGATCTACCCGATTCGCTCCCCATCCTGACGCTTCGCAATACCGTCCTCTTCCCAGGGGTCGTTCTCCCGATCACGGTGGGACGCGATGCGAGCCTCAAGCTCGTCAAGGATGCCTTTGCGAGCGATAAACTCGTCGGCGTCGTCGCTCAGAAGGATGCCGACACCGAAGAGCCGGATGCCAGCGATCTCCACGACGTGGGGACGGTGGCGGTGATCCTGAAGCTCATCAAGATGCCGGACGGCACGAAGAGCATCGTCATTCAGGGCAAGCGACGGTTCGAGATCGAGTCGTTCGAGCAGACGCAGCCGTACCTGCGCGCCAGGGTCAAGCCGTACGATACCGAGTCCGACAGCCTCGAAGACGTCGAGATTCAGGGGCGACTCCACTCGCTCAAAGAGCTGGCCGTCCAGATCGTCAACCTGTCCCCACACCTACCGAGCGAAGCCGCCCTCGCGATCCAGAACATCGAATCGCCGACGTTTCTGATCCACTTCATCGCATCGAACCTGCAGATCGAAGTCGAGGACAAGCAGGAGTTGCTTCAGACGGTATCGCTCGCCGAGCGCGCCGATCTGACGCTCAACCACCTGAAGCGCGAAGTGCAGGTGCTCCAGATCAGCGAGGAGATCCGCTCGAAAGTCCGCACCGACGTCGATCAGCAGCAGCGCGAGTTCTTGCTCCGCCAGCAGATGAAGACGATCCAGGAAGAACTGGGCGAAACCGACGGACCCGAGGCCGACCTCGCCGAACTGCGCGAGAAAGCCGACGCCAAAGAACTGCCCGAGCACGTCCAGAAGACGCTCGACCGCGAACTCGACAAGCTGGGCCGCCTCAACCCGATGGCGCCCGACCACGCCGTGACGCGCAACTACGTCGACTGGATCTTGGACCTACCGTGGACCGAGGCCAGCGAGGACCTGCTCGACGTGAAGCGCGCGAAAACGATCCTAGACGAAGACCACTACGGTCTGGATCAGGTCAAAAAGCGCGTGCTCGAACACCTGGCCGTGCTCAAGCTCAAAGGCGACATGAAAGCGCCGATTCTCTGCTTCCACGGCCCGCCCGGAGTCGGTAAAACCAGCCTGGGCAAGAGCATTGCTCGGGCGTTGGGACGCGAGTTCGTGCGCATGAGTCTGGGCGGCGTTCGCGACGAAGCCGAGATGCGCGGTCACCGCCGCACCTACGTCGGCGCGCTACCGGGACGCATCATCCAGAACCTGAAGAAAGCGGGCACGATCAACCCGGTCATGATGCTGGACGAAGTCGATAAGCTCGGCTCCGACTTCCGAGGCGATCCCTCGTCGGCGCTGCTCGAAATCCTCGACCCTGAGCAGAACCACGCGTTCAACGATCACTACCTCGAACTCGACTACGACCTGTCGAACGTGCTCTTCATCGCGACGGCCAACTACGTCGAGCAGATCCCGGCGCCGCTGCGCGACCGTATGGAGATGATCCAACTGACGGGCTACACGCAGGAGGAAAAGCTCGCCATCGCCAAGCAGTATCTGGTCGAGCGGCAGACCGAACGCAACGGCTTGAAAGAGGAGCAATTCGGCATCACGAACGAAGCGCTGAGCGAGATTATCGACGGCTACACGCGCGAGAGCGGCGTCCGTCAACTCGAGCGCACGATCGGCAGCGTCGCGCGCGGCGTGGCAGCGAAAGTGGCGACCGATGAAGCCGAAAGCGTTACCGTCGACAAGGGCGATCTGAAGGAATACCTCAAAGGCCGCAAGTTCTTTAGCGATCTAGCCGAGCGGACGACCGTTCCCGGCGTCGCGACGGGCTTGGCCTGGACGCCAGTTGGCGGCGACATCTTGTTCGTCGAAGCCAGCGTTGCACGAGGATCGGGCCGCATGGTGCTGACCGGGCAACTGGGCGACGTGATGAAGGAGAGCGCCCAAGCGGCGTTTAGCTACGTCAAGGCGCACGCAAAAGAACTGGGCATTCCTCAGTCGGCGTTCCGGTTCTGGGACGTTCACGTGCACGTCCCCGCAGGCGGCATCCCCAAAGACGGTCCGAGTGCAGGCGTCGCGATGCTGACGGCCCTCACGTCGATTTATACGCAGCGTAGAGTTCGCCATACCGTTGCCATGACGGGCGAGATCACCTTACGCGGACTGATCTTGCCGGTCGGCGGAATCAAGGAAAAGGTGCTCGCCGCCAAGCGCGCGGGCATCAAGACGGTCCTTCTTCCGCATCACAACGAGAAAGACATCGAAGAGATCGAATCCGGCGCCCTCGACGGGCTGACGGTCCGCTACCTAACGCGGATGGACGAAGTCTCGTCGGCCGTCCTCGAAGAAGAACCGTCCGACCTCGATCTCGAAGCCTACTTCAATGTACCCGAAAGCGAGCAGGTCAATCGCCCCAACGCTACGCTGGACATCGTCACACCGGTGAACTGAAAGGCTGACCATGAATGGCCTGATTTGGCCCCAAACCTGACAGGTCTTGGAGACCTGTCAGGTTTTTCCGGTCAGAGACCACAGTCGCAGCGCAGACGGTACAACTTCGACCTCGACCTGTAGAGCGCCATCGGCGATCACCTCGCCGTCCGCGTGGATCGGCAGCGGCTGATCCGAAGTCAGCGTCATGCGCTCGAACGGAGCGATACGTACTGCCGGGTGTCGTGTGTGGCGCCCCAAGCGTGAGCGAAACGCGATTGCAATAGCGGACTTCAACGCGATAGGTTCTGCGAGGCACAAGTCGAGTCGTCCATCGGAGGCATCCGAGGCAGGCGTAAACCGAAAGCCTCCTCCCTGCCGATCCGTGTTGCCGACGGCGGCCATCAGCATCGCGCCCTCGTAGAAGGAAACATCGTCGAGTGCGATGTGGACGCTCGCCGTAGGGATTTGGGCCGTCGTGCGCCACGCGTCGACGGCGGCGGCGGCGTAGGCAAAAGCTCCCAGGTTCTTTCGCCGAGGAGCGGCCTGCGCTACACGTGCGTCGTACCCGATGCCCAGTCCGTTGAGCACCAGGGCTTCGCCTTCCGCCCACCGTACGCGCCCCATGTCGATTCGCGAGGCCGACCCAGCCAGCAGCCGCTCCGCCGTCACGTCACCCAGTCGGACGCCCTGCGCAAACGCAAAGTCGTTACCTGTGCCGACCGGAAGCACGAACAGCGCGGCTTCCGATCCCACCAACCCGCGCGCGACGTGGGAGGCTGTCCCATCGCCTCCCGCTGCAACGACGACGTCGCACGCGCGAGCCGCCTCAGCCGCGAGCCGGATCGCATCGTCTGCGCGCTCGGTGACGCGCACGGTCGCTTCGGCTCCCGCAGCGCTCAGAGTGTCCGCCAGGTGCCGGGCCAGGGATTCGGCACGTCGACGTCCGGCAATCGGATTGACGACGAATGCGAAGCGGGGTACGGCCATCTGTTGCTGAAGACGAGGGGAGCATCCGAAGGTAATGGCCGTCTCACTCCCTGTACCTTTCATCCGGCGAAGTAAACCAAACGGAGCGGCATTGAGTAGCAACCCCAACTTTCAATAAAGACTGAAAACGATGAGCGCGTCCCAGCCCGCTCCGCACGTCTCGACTCAGGGTCGCACGTCGGGAGACGGTGTCGCCGGAGTCGTGCCTGCTCCGCCTACCTCCCGCGTGCGCATGGACCAGGTGATGGCGCCCGTCGAGGCCGACCTCCAGGCCTTCGACACCTACTTCCGCGACGCGCTCAAGACCGACGTTCGGCTACTGAACTTGGTACTCCGCTACCTGCTCAAACAGAAAGGCAAGCGCATTCGCCCGACGCTCGTTCTGCTCGCCGCTCGCACGATGGGTCAGCCGACCGAATCGACGTTTCGGGCTGCGGCGTTGGTCGAATTGCTTCACACCGCCACGCTGATCCACGACGATGTGGTCGACGAAGCGGATACTCGCCGCGGCGCATTCTCTATCAACGCGCTCTGGAAAAACAAAGTCGGCGTGTTGCTCGGCGACTATTTCCTCAGTCGGGGCCTGCTGCTCGCGCTCGACAATAAGGACTACGACGCCCTCCACGCCCTCTCGGACGCCGTCCGGCGCATGAGCGAGGGCGAGTTGATGCAGATCGAAAAGGCACGCCGCCTGGACATCACCGAGGAGGAGTATTTCCGCATCATTTCGGACAAAACGGCGTCGCTCATCTCGACGTGTACCGCTGCCGGAGCGCTTTCGGCGGGCGCGAGTGAGGACGAGGTCGCTCGGATGAAGGCGTTCGGCGAGGCGCTCGGTCTAGCATTCCAGATCCGCGACGATCTGTTCGACTATGGCAGTGAGGACGTGGGCAAGCCGCTCGGGATCGACGTGCAGGAACGCAAGATGACGCTTCCGCTCATCCACGCGCTGCGCGAGGCCGATCCATCCGAAGCGCGGCGAATCAAGCGTGTCGTCCGCAAGAAGCGCAAGTCGCGCAGGCAAGTCGATGATGTGATCGCATTCGTCAAAGAAGCCGGAGGATTGGGCTATGCAACAGAGCGAATGCACGAGCACGCAGGCGAGGCGCGGCGACTCCTGCAGACGTTTGAACCCGGCGAGGCTCGGTCTGCGTTAGAGGCGCTCGTCACCTACACCGTTCAGCGCAAACTCTAGGATGCTCACCCTGCTAGGCACCGGCGCCGCCTTCACCGACCCCCACCGCACCACGACGATGCTCGCGTTCTCGGACGCCGGGTCGTCGGTCGTCATCGACTGCGGGGGCGACGTGATCCAGCGGATGCAAATGGCCGACATCGACGTGCGCACGCTCGACGCGTTGATCCTGACGCACGAGCATCCAGATCACGTCGGCGGCTTTCCCTTGTTCATGGAGAAGGTCTGGCTGGCCGGGCGCCAGGCTCCGGTTGCCATCTACGGCATCGCAGCCGCGCTGAGTCAGGCCC
>CAXBBB010000204.1:0-5289 GCA_963973615.1 uncultured Rhodothermales bacterium
CGCCTCGCCGTCGAGTTCGGTGTCGCGGTGGAGTTGCATCGCCTGACGGACATAGCTAGGTCCGTTGAAGCGCGACCCGGCTTTGACCAGGATACCCGGCGCCATTTTGACGTCCGAGACGCGTCCGCCCGCCATGTTGAAGTACTGAATCGTCTCGTCGAGCGTCGACTCGTATCGATCGATGGAGTAGCGATAGTTCTGCGGATGGAGCCAGTCGACCTGCCCGCGTTCGATCCACTCGGGCCAGTCTTGCAGATACTCGTCGTGCGACCACGGGTAAATGCTGGGCGAGAGCGACACAATTTTGTCCGCCCCATGCGACTTGACGGTGCGGTACAATCGGCCGCCGAAGTCGCTCAGCTTGTCGGCTTTCCACTGGACGAAGGCTGGATCGCGGGGATCGTCGGGAGGCATCGCACCGCCGTGCTCGCTGCGGTAGAGGCCGACGCTGTAGTCGCTGTATCCGCCGTGCGAGGGCATCGCCGGGAGCCGGTCGTCGCCCTGGATGCCGTCGACGTCGTAGCGGGTCAGCACCTCGTCGATCATGCCGAGCAGGAAGTCCTGCACATCGGGGTGCAGGCCGTTCATCCACTCGAAGTTGTTCTTGGTGAGCAGCCCGCCGCTCACGTCGCGCGCGGCCCAGTCGGGGTATAGGCGCAGGATATGCCCGCCGCCCTCGTTGTAGCTCGACGCGAAGCCGAACTCGAACCACGGAATCACCTTCATACCGTACTTGTGTCCCTCGCGCAGCACGATCTCCAGCGGGTCGTGGCCCGGTGCCAGCGTCGTGTCGATGCGGATCCCAATCGTCCGCTCGGCCACGTCCGACGGATAGAGCGTCATGCCCTTATTCCAGACGACGGGAAAGAGCACGTTGAAACCCGCTTCGTCCAGCTTGGCGACGGCGTCGACGATGCCCTGTTCGCTAAAGAGCACGTCCGAGTCGACGTTGGTAATCCAGACGGCGCGGATTTCCTCGTCGCCCTGCGGCTCTACGCGCTCGGCCTGCATCGGCGCGTCGGGCGTGCCGGAGCAGGCAGTTAGGAGTAGGGCGAAGAGGAGAAAGCCGTGGCGCATGTCGAAGGGTTGGAGTTTCAGCTAGGACGATTGTGGACAATTACTCCGCACTTCTAGTTTTGCCCTCATAAACCCGATCACCGTCATCCTCGCGAACGCGGGGATCCACGAAGACAAGCGCTGCATGGCTCCCCGCGTTCGCGAGGATGACCAGTTGAATAGGAAAGCGGTCAGATGATCGAGAAAAGCCTAGCCCACTACCATTCCCCGGACTTGGTACTAAAACATCAGCCCGACGCCGATCCGGTTGACCGTTCCCAGGTCGCCCCGGTCGGCCCAGGCGTAATCGGCGCGGACGCGGTCAGCGAGTTGGATTCCGGCTCCCAGACGCAGGTGGTTTTCGGCGCGCGCTTCGCTGGTGAACACGTCGGCCATGCCCGCACGGACGAAGAACAGGCCGCTGAATCCGTATTCGGCTCCAAAGGCGACGCTCTGGTCGTTGTTGTTGGGATAGTTCGCGTCGGTCACGAGCGTGAGGCTGTGGCTGGCCGACTGGACGACGTCGTACGACAGGCCAATGCGGAAGATGAGCGGCAAATCCCACTCGCGCGTGCGCAAGTTGCCAATCGTCGCATCGGGGTCGCCGGTCGTGTTGGGGTCGAGGTCGACGCGAACCGACGTGTCCGATCCGTCGAGTCGCATTTCGCTACCGAAGTTCTGGATCGCGAAGCCCAGCCGCATGCCGCGAAACGGAAGCTGGTACTGGATGCCCAGGTCGAGCGCGACCGTCGACGCACGCATCTCAGCCACGCTTTCGCCGACGTACTTCAGCGTGCCGCCGACCGAAAAGCGCTCGGTCAGCAGGCGCGCGTAGCTGACGCCGACCGACAGGCTCTGCACGTCGAACCGGCGTCCGTTGCCGAACTCTTCGAGCAGCGTCGTCTCCTCCATCTCGCCGCTATCAAACACGTACGCGTGAACTCCGACGACGCCGCCGCCTGCGGGCACGGCAGCGCCGACGTACTGCAACTGCGTGTCGGCAAACCACTGCGTGTACTCGAATGCCACTTCGCCGCCCTGCATCCGGGCGATGCCGGACGGATTCCAGTAGATCGCCGACACGTCCTGAGCCAGCGCCGCCGACGCCTCGCCCATCGCCACGCTCCGAGCGCCGACGCCTACTTCCAGAAAGGGAGCCGCCGTCGTGCCGACTTTGGTTTGGGCGTGGACCGGCGCGGCCAAACCGCAGACGATCAGCAAGAAGAGGAGTCGAGAAGCCATTGCGGTCGAGAGATCAGAGCCGAAACGAGAGAGGAGAGTCGTGTGCATGGTCGTCGCCTCAGTTGATGATGGCGAACTTGCCCACCTTCTCGCCGATGCCTTCGGCGCGGACGTGGTAGAAATACAGGCCGTACGAGGCTTCGAGTCCGTCGCGCGTCGTCAGATCCCACGTAGCGACGCCATCGACGCCCTGGATCTCGCTAACGAAAACACCACTGGCCGTAAAGATCTGCACGCTCGCCTGAGTCGGCAGGCCGCGGAAAAACAGCTTGCGGTTGCGCGCGCCGGTAAGCGAACTGGCCGTCTCGGCGACGTTGGCGACGCGGTACGGGTTGGGCACGACGCGCACCTGATCGAGCACGTCCTCGCCTAAGCCCGTCTGTCGTTGAAGCGCTTGGGTGCCGAACGAGAACGCGTCGCGCTCGCCGAACGGGACGCGCGTGCGGAGCAGGAACGTGTCTCCGGGCTGCGGCCGGACGATGGCCGCGTCGGGCAGGCGGACGCCGTCGGGTCCGAGCGGTGCGCGGAAGGTCAACTCCCACGAACGGTCGAAGCGGCGCGCGTCGGGCGTGTCACGGAAGGCGAGTTGGATGAACTCGGTCGTGTCGACGCGTCCGTTTTCGCTGTTGCGGTCTTCGTTGAAGATGAAGTCCAGGTCTTCGCCCGTCGCGCGGTCGAACACGCGAAACGAGGTAGCCGTCTTGATGCGGCCCGTCGTCGAGGTGAACGCCGTGTCCGACGCAGCGACCAAGTCTCCGTTTGCATCGCGCGTCGTGTCGCCGAACGCGATGGCGGCGTTGATCGGCTGAATGACGCCGTCGGGGAAGGCGAACGAGCGGTTGACGTCTACTTCCACGGCCAGGTTGGACTGAGCCGTCGGCGCCCATCCGCTGCGCTGCTGCGCGTCGGCCAGCGTCGGTACCTGGTTGTCGAACGTGAGGATCACGCCCTCGCCCAGCAACTCGACGGCGAAGCGGTTGCGCTGGGTCGAGTCAGCGTTGGTCGGGACAGGTTCGCTGTCGAGTACGACGACGCCGTCGCCGCGCGTGACGGTCACGGACTGGGTCGCATACTCGACGGCGCTGGTCGTCCGGCGCTGATCGAACGTGACGGTGTAGCTGTTGTCCGAGAGCAAATCGCGCGAGACGATCTCGGCGACGACCGTTCCCGTCGCGGGTCCGCCCTGCTGGGCGAGCACGTTGCCCGATCCGATGTCGAGCGTGCCGCCGGTCTGATCGGTCGGGTTGGGGTTGGGCGTGGCCGACGCCGTGTTGCGGTCGAAGTTGATGATCTCGCCGTTCTGAACGGTGATGCTGGCAGGCGACTCGCTGGGCGAAATCGGAAACAGGCTCGGAATGTCCGAGATGCCGCGCGCGTCGAACGACTCGTCGTAGCCTGCATCGTAGCTGAGGACGGCGTAGTAATACGTCCGCCCGTTGACCACGTCGGTGTCGACGTAGCTGTGCTGGATGCCGGTATCGTCGCCCATGTAGTAGTGGACGCCGTTGGGAATGTCGATCTCTTCGCCGAACTGCAGCGGGTGCGGGCCGGTCAGTCCGTTGACCTTATCGAACTGCGCAATCGACCGCTTGTAGACGCTGTTGCCAAACGCGTCGGTGACGTTATCGGCGTCCAAGAACTGCGGATCGGTCGACTTGATGATGCGGTAGCCTTCGAAGTCGCGTCCGTAGATGGGGTCGCGGCTTTGCTCAGCTAGGTCGTCCCAGATCAGCGTCACGCGCCCGTTTCCGGCGATGGCCTGAAGTTCGGGCTGGCGCGGCGGGCGGGCGAAGCGGTAGTCGGCGTCGTAGATGCGCTGCGCCACCTGGCTCGTCCGAAACATGGCGTCTTCGTTGGCGCCCCACAGGAAGGCCGTCGAGAAGCGCTCGGTGCGGTTGGGTTGCAGGTCGAACGGACCCGATCCGAAAATCCAGATCTGGTTGACGCTCTGCTGCGGCACGTCGAAGAAGCCGGGCTGCAGGCGGTCCCACACGCTCGGCTCGTCGCGCACGTCGACCGTGCCGAAGAGCGGTGCGAAGAAGCTGGTCAAGCCCACCTGATCGCTCTCGTCTTTGTCCAGCCGTCCGAAGTTGGGTTCGCCCTGGGTCGGACGACCGTCGTTTTCGCCCTCGTCCGGTCCTGGATAGCCGTCCTCGTCGGCTCCGATGCCGTCGGCTCCTTTGTCGTCGAGTTCGGGGTTCCAGTCGCAGTCCTCATCGCCCGACCAGTGCTCGACGGGTGGACCGTAGATGCCACACGGCCCCGTAATGAGCTGCCCGGCGTCGTTGTCGCGGCTTTCGTCGATCAGACCGTCGGCGTCGTTGTCGATGCCGTCGCCGCTGATCGAGGGCGACTCCAAAAACTTCCAGCCGACGTAGCCCGGCGGAATCTCGCGAAACTGGCTCCACGTGCCCTGTCCGGTAAACGAGAACCCGAAGACCAGATCGTCCTGGTCGTTGAAGCCTGCGCCATCGTCTGATGCGCCTGAGCCGGATGGGTTCGTGTCGGTATAGCCGCCGAAGAAGATCGGGTTGCTGCTCAGCCTGCTCGTATAGCTCGCGTTGCCGACGTTGGAGACGGCGTACTGCATGAACAGGATGTCTTTGGCCAGCGGTTGCGCCCACTGAAAGAGCCGCACGTCGACCTGCAAGCCGAGTCCGCGCTTATCGGGCATATCGCTGCCGAACGGGAAGAAGTTGAACTCGCGGTTGGTCCAGTCGTCCATGACGTAGAACGTCTCCTGGTCCGAGTTGAACTGGTTGAGGCCGAAGAAACCGTTCCACGCGCCGTCCCATTCGCTGGGTTTGTCGGGCCACGACGCGGGCCACGTCTCGGGACTCAGGCTGTTGGCGATGCGCGGCTGCTCGATGCTCCGGTTGAAGTAACCCGGCTTGGGCTGAAATTTCCACTCGACGCGTCCGTCGCCTTCGGTCAGCGCGTCGCCGCCGCCTTCGAGGTATCCGTCGGACACGATCACGGTGTTGACGCCCG
>CAXBBB010000205.1:0-5273 GCA_963973615.1 uncultured Rhodothermales bacterium
CGGCCGGGTACGACAGGCGCGGCGAAAGAGCCAAGGAGCAGGCCGCGAGCCGGCTCGACGTGCCCTACGACACCTGAGACCTCAGGGCAGGTACGTCTACCCTGTTTGTCACATCGACCTGGGCATCATTCGCTGCTGGGTTATTTCACGACGCAGCAAGAAGCGCTCCCCACGGGGCTTGACGTCCCCGCCTCCGACCTCACATCACCCTCACGCTGCAGTCTCAGACAGAGCCCAGCGGCTGGGCTCTGTGCTACGTCGTGCGCAGCTGCCATTCAGGTCAGGAGACAAGTGGCGAGATATGGGTGTCAGGAAGCGTGTTATAAACTTCGTCGTCGTCCATCTGCCAACTTTGATTCAATCGGATTGGCCCGACAAGGTCGACGTCCTAGCCCGCTGCTGTACCAGGGCGCTTCTAAAGTACCGTACCGTTCCATTAATTATCAGCCCCCGCGTCTCCATGCCGCTTCGATTCCCCTCGCTCGCCCTCGCGCTGGCACTGTTCGGCTGTGCCGGACAGGAATCGCCTGCACCACACTGCCCGGACGCTCCTGCGAGGTCCGCCCCGGTGGAGTCGGTCCCGGCTGCATCCGACGACCCGCCCGAGGCCTTGGGCGCGGCCAACGACTCAGTCCTCGTCGGTGACCCGCCGATTCTCGTGGCCGGACCGCTCAGCCAGCTACCCGGCGACTGGACGGTCCGCGCGACCGACGTGTCCTCGGCGCGGGAGGGCGCGGCGACACTCCGCGCATTCCGTACGGGATCGCACGACGGGTTCGACCGTGTCGTGTTCGCGTTCGACGGAGACGTGCTACCCGCCGTCCACCTCGAATACGTGGACCGGCCGTCACGAGCGTGCGGATCTGGCGAGGCTGTTTGGCTGGAGGGCGAGGGCTGGCTCGCCGTCCGCTTCGATCCGGCGATGGCGCACACGGAAGACGGCGAGGCGACATTGGCCGAGCGGAGAGAGAGGCCGAGGATGGTCGCCCTGCGCGAATGGGCGCTTACGTGCGATTTCGAGGCCGACGTGACGGTCGTGCTCGGCCTCACCGCCCCCGCGGGCTACAGGACAGCCGTGCTCCGTGCCCCTCTTCGGCTAGTGGTCGACGTGCGGCACGGCAGGTAAGAAGCACCATCTGGATTGACGCTGGCAGCGAATTCGGGCGAAGCGTGCACGTGGTTCGTCACCACGGTTGCCCTCCAGCCCATCGTGCGTCCGTGGCCGCCCGCTCGATCCTCCCGTCCTTCCCGGATTACCGAGTGTGTATCGAAGCATCATTGGCCAGGGTTTGCTCGCCTCCCGTTGCCGCCTCGGAGACGGGTCGTGTTCGCACATCGAACCCACTACCCGCTTGGATAGGAACAGCAGCGCTACGGTCGGGAGCTTCTTCGCCTCGCTAGAACCCTTTCTCTGCTGTCGCTCTGCATCGCCGCAGACCATCACCATGACCGGCGACGGCACCTTCGACATGGTCCAAGGCGAGTGCGTAGGATCATCGACACCACGGGCGCGCCCCTCCACATCGGCGGCGGCACGCCACCGACATTTCGGGCCAGAGCGCCGTCACCTCGGCCGTCGGGCAGATCGGCTTCGACAACACAGGCGACACGATCACGCTCCGGGAGGAGAGCGGGACTACGGTCGATCAGGTAACCTATGGCCGCGAGGCGAATGCCGACGCCGCTAGGGCGGGTTGCCCGGACTATGGCAGCCCGTTCGTCGTGCACACATCAAGCACGCGCAACACCGTCGCTTTCTCGCCGGGTCGCAGCAATGACGGCGACGGCACGCCTCCGGCCGAGTTGACAGGCTTCACAACCGCCGCCGTGCTGCGTTGGCACAATGCTGACGAGACGAATAACAGCGGCTTCGACGTGCAGATGGACTGTCGACCAGCGTAGCCAGTGTGTCCGAGGTAGAAGTACCTAGGGCGCCTTAAGTGTTGGCCACCTTTGCCGATACTGAGTGAGTCACCCCCTATGCGGTCCATTGATTGCCAAAGACTCATCCCCTCCTCCTTCTTCGGAGTCTGACTACTACTCTGTCTTAGGCATTGGCCTGAGCCTGTTATCCGTTTTGTCGTTGGCGGGATGGCTCTGGATGAAGACTGTCCACCCAGACCTGACCGAACCCTTCGTCGCACGCGCGGCAGTAGCCGGGCTGATACTAGCGGTGGGCGCTCGCACCCTCGCCTCTAGAGACAGCGCACGTAATCGAGGTCTGGCCGTTGGCGGGGCCTTACTGTGCGGGCTGTACTTGAACCTTGCTCCTCTACTCTACGGCGGGTCCCTACCCAGCGATGCGGGATCTCTGTACCTCTTCGTCATCGCCTCGTGTGGCACCCTCCTCTACCTCGCCGCCAAGAGGGACTTCGTGGTCTACGCTGGCGCAGGCGCGCTAGCCATTCTACCCATTGCGACAGGCTTGGCGCTGGACGCTCACCTGCCCTGGATGCCCGCCTTGCTAGGCGTCCTGATGGCGGTCGTTCTTGGGAGTCTAGCTACTGCTCGTCGGAGCGCCGACGTCGTAACGGCACGCCCCACTCCAGCCAGCCCAGGCGTGGCACCCCAGGTGTTTGAGGTGCTCCCCGACTCGTTCTTCGCAGTCACGGAGGGAGGCACGATCGCGTGGCGCTCACTCGCTGCGGACCGATGGGGCGAGACCGAATGGGTCGGCCAGACTGTTCAGCCCGACGAGTCCGGCAGCCCTGCCCGACGTGGCATCCGAAAGCGATACGGTACCGATGGTGCGCGCGTGATCGAGTGGACGCGCGTCGCAGATCGACTCAGTGATACCGACCACGCTGCCGTTATCCAGGTGCGCGATGTCACCGAACAGCAGGCTACGCTGGCCCGCACAGAGCTCGCGCTCAAGAACGCCGAGCGGCGCTCGGAAGCCAAGGGTGAGTTGCTCGCCAATGTGAGCCACGAGATCCGGACGCCTATGAACGGCATCCTGGGCATGTCGGATTTGCTGCTCGACACGTCGCTCTCCGCTGAGCAGCGGGAGTATGTGGAGACGATCACGACCAGTAGCCGAGTGCTGATGGGCGTCCTCGACGACATTCTGAGCTATACCGAGGCCGACGCTCCGGCAGCTGTTACTGTACCCTTCGACGTGCACGTCACAGTGGCCAAGGCGCTGCGTAAGGCCGCTGTTCTGGCCAGCAGGAAGAGTATGGAAGTTGCCGCTATCTGGGACGATGTCCCTCACCGTCTCTGTGGAGATGTGGATCGCGTAACGGCTGCAATCGAGCACCTCGCCTCAGCGGGCATCCGCACCTCGAGCGAGTTGGGCGTGGCTGTGGGGATTGCCGTGAGGCCAAATGGCGAGCACAGCGGGTCCGTTCTCCGGCTCGTGTTCGAAACCCAGGGGCTGGCATCGATTGGAGAAAACGACCCACAGGCTGCGGTCAGCCTGATGCTCGGGCGACGCCTGATCGGAGAACTCGGTGGAACCCTCAGCTTTGACCATAGCGGACGTGCCGCTGTGGTCGAGCTTCCGCTCGCCTCGGCGCCCGACGACCCGTCCGCCCCCCCCTACAGTCTTGGCACCAATCCGGCGCTCATTTTGGTCACCGCAAGTCCTATCCTCTCGGACTCCATCGCCTCACTTGCGGATTCTGCTTCAGTCGGGTTCGACGCATTTGACTCGCTCTCCGAAGCCGCCGATGCCATCAACGCCTCTCCCATGCGTAGCGTGGTATTGGATACACGGCTTCCGAACGCGGCTCGGTTTGCCACGGCGCTCCATCGCGCGCATCCCACGACACGCATCGTACCGCTCTTCTCCCCCGACGACAGCGAGGAGGACCGCGCCGCGTTCGGTAAGGCAGCCCGCAGCACCGCCGTTGAAAAACCGGTATCCAAACTGGCACTGCTCACCGCTATCGCCTCGAAGGCCAAATCCGAAGCAGCAGTACCCCAGGGCAGCACCAGCCCTACCCCGTCTGCGGGAAGCCCGTCTCCTCCGCTCAACGTGCTGGTGGCCGAGGACAACTTGGTCAACCTCAAAGTCGTGATCCGAATGCTTCATCGCTTCGGCATCGAAGCAGTCTCTGCTCCTGACGGACTTGAGGCGCTTCGATCGGTGCAGGCCGCAGCCACTCAAGGTGCGCCGTTCGACCTGGTCTTGATGGACATACAGATGCCGGTCATGGACGGACTCGACTCGATGCGCGCGATTCGTGCATCTGTCGATGTCGATACACAACCGTTCATCTCCGCGCTCACCGCCAATACGATGCATGGTGATCGGGACCGATGCTTCGAAGCAGGAGCCGACGATTACCTGACGAAACCGCTCAATGTAGACGAACTCAAGCGCGTGCTCGCTGCAGCTCGAAGAAACGAGCATAGGCTGGTACCTGCCTGACCTCCTCGTTTCTTGCGCGAGCCTCAGTCTACGATTGCAGATGGAAGGCGCCCCTTCCGCTCGTAAGCGCCCAACCAGACTCCGATGAATCCAGCTGTGCTCGTTGCCGAACCACGTAAACTCACGCAACGCGTCCGGAAGTAGCCTGGCGAGGTCAATGTGTCTGCCAGGTTCGCGCGCTCAGCACAAGCCCCTAGCGGAACCGGTGAGACCCAGCTGAATCGCTCTACCAACCTTCCTGGTAGCTCCGGTCATGGCGCGCTGCTAGGTTGCCGTCGTGCCGGGGCAGCCTTCCAGCGCTCTCACATCCGC
This sequence comes from uncultured Rhodothermales bacterium, assembly GCA_963973615.1. Classification (GTDB taxonomy): domain Bacteria; phylum Bacteroidota; class Rhodothermia; order Rhodothermales; family BA12; genus CAXBBB01. The sequence goes on from CAXBBB010000205.1 coordinate 4,688, forward strand.
TCGATAATGGCAACTTCGAGAAGGATACCGGCAGGCTTGGAGTTTATAGGCCGAGCCTCGGATCACAAGCCCGATTCACGTGCGCAACCCTTCAAAAGAGTTGTCGGCCAGCAGTGTCCGCATCTGCAATCTGATCTACTCAGTCGGGAGGGAGCTACTGTCAACCCTACAGTTAATCCGGGGCAGTTCAGATCAGTCCTCTTCGCACCCCCCGAGCGACAGCCTGGGCGCTGCTATTGACGTGGAGCTTAGAGTATACGCTTCGCACATACGAGTCGACGGTGTGAGGACTCATGTAGAGGCGCTTTGCAATGTTGCCTTTGGTGTAGCCCTCTGACATCAGAAAGAGCACCTCCTTCTCCCGCCCTGTGAGTTCGTAGCGAGGCTGTTCTTTTGACGAAAAGAAACCCAGCACCCGCTGCGCGACCGTAGCAGGCATGAGCGTCCCTCCCCGCAGTGCCTCACGGAGAGCAACGGTGATCTGATCCATCGTCGCGTCCTTCACTAGGTACCCACTCGCGCCTGCTCGAAATGCTCGAAGGATAAGATCTTCGCTGTCGGCAATAGTGAGAAGTACGATAGGCAC
>CAXBBB010000206.1:0-5267 GCA_963973615.1 uncultured Rhodothermales bacterium
ATAGCAGAGGTGCGCAATGTACCGCCTGATTTCTTCCAGTCCTATCGCGCTGAAGCATCGGGCTATCATCCCTATGCCCGCATCGTCTATGACCTCTTTGCCACGCCCATCACATCGATCTCTTTCAAGGCGACCTACGTGCCTCAGTCCGATTTTGTCGTAGACGCACAGGAGGCTTCCTATTCCTACTTCGGTAACTCATGGTCCGTTGACCAACCCGAGCACACGTACACATTCAGCCCATGGAGTCTGAGCTTCGGGCTGCGCACCCACCTGTAATGCGCCTTTTACTTGTCCCGCTTCTGCTGTCCGTCGCCGCTGGCCCGCTGGCCGCCCAGGTTCCGGCAACGGCCGTCGACTCGATGCTGGCACGTGTTGGGACGACCGTAGACGCCAGCGAGAAAGACTACTTCGGTCTCTTCCCCGAGGTCGCGCTGTCCAGCTTTGTCGATGCGACGTTCGAGCCACTGCCGAGCGGCGAGATGCAAGTCGTCGTGCGCACGCCTCGGCGAACCGATGAACGACGCCTCGATGCGGAGACGGTAGCCTATCTGGCTCGGTACGTCACGCACTACGAAGCGCTGAACGCGCCGAACCTGCCCTCGCACTTGTCGACGGTCGGTCGGCGCGTTGAGTTGAGCGGGCTGGCGCGGCACCAACTGGGCGACCAAACACCTAGCACGTTCTCCCTCGATCGGTCAGATGGTACGACAGTCCAGGGTTGGCTACTGCTAGCCGACGACGAATACCTGCTCCTCCACGACGCCGACGCTCCGTTCGACCTCGCCCGACTTGACGAGCGAGTGACGGCCGTTCCGACGAGCGAACTCCGTCGGATCACTACGGTGGTGAAAGGCCAACGAGGCGCGTTTGTCGAGGCTGGCGTCGGTTTGGCGTTGCAGGCAGTCGCGAGCTCTCTGTCCTATTCCCGACGGCGCGACTTGTCTGACCCCATTTCGGCTGGATATGCGCTGGGAAGCGCGAGTCTGGGCAGCGGCATGTTTTGGATACTGCGTAATGCTCGCGGAACCCGATTGGCACAGAATCCGGTTCCGCTACTCGACGCCCGCATTCCTTCAGCGGTCCAGGCGTGGCGAGATGGTCTTCCAGATGCGGCATTGAGGTCACAGGCAACTGCCCTGACCCCAGCCCCTCGCTCGCGCGTCAACCTCATGATCTCCGTGCCCTGGCAGGCGGAGGCAGACGGAGTGGTTCGTCTCAACGCCAAAGCCATAGCCACAAACCGTGAGTTCAACATCGAAGCCGAGAGCGCTCCTGAACAGGTCACCGGACGCATCAGCATCGATGCGACGGTTGCACTTTCGCGCCGCATACACGCTGGCGCTCAGGTCACGGTACACCACCAACCCGAACCGCTCGGTGTGCCGATGAGCAGTACGAGCATCGGACGCACCGTTATCGTCGACCAACTCGTCGAGCGCATCTCGCGCAATCCGGACGGCGCGATCTTCGGTGGCATCACGCTGGGTGGCAACCGCGTGGGCACGCTGAGTGGGCGCGTCGAAATAGGCGGGGGTGTTGCCTACCAAAGTGCCAGCGTCGAGGGCGCGTTCCGGGCGACGGCGGCGCAACCTCGCCCCTCGCCGTTTCGAGGTAACACCGTCCGCGGCTACACGTTTTCAGACGACGCGCTCGTGCCCTTCGGACGCATTGCCTATGACTGGTACGTCACGCCCGTCACCTCATTCAGCATTATCGCGACGTGGGCCATGGCGCACGATCTGGTCGTTCCTGAGCAGCAGATAGCAGTAGAAATAATCGATAGCAGGTGGGAGGCCGTGCAGCCTGAGCACCGGATCACCCTTTCCACGTGGGGCCTGAGCTTTGGTCTACGGACGCATTTGTAGACGGCTCTCATGCCGAGCGTTAGATACTCTCCTCTCATTGAGCAACTCAAGGTGCCTGATGGATCTCGCTTGTTGCAGTGGAGGCTAGAGTAGCGGGGGCAAGTAGTGATCGGATAGGCATAGAGGTTCATAAACGAGTGAAAATTGACTTCTCGCCAAATCGTCGCTAGAATGCCCTCCCTTTTGTATTCACTACCCTGCATGCGCGCTCTTTTCTACTCCCTGATCGCCGGACTGCTATTCACTCTTCCGGCGCAGGCGCAACGACCACCCGTTCGATGGGGCGATGTCGATATCGCGGATCTCGAGATGGATTCGTTTCCCGCAGACACAAACGCGACCGCCGTCGTGCTGGTCGACCACAGCTTCTCGGAAGTTGAGCCGAGTGGGGAGATCACGACCAAGCGCTACCGCCGCGTCAAACTGCTCTCTGCAGCAGCATTCGACGATTGGGGGGCGTTCGGTATCTCATACAACGCCAACGACCGCATCCAGCGCGTATCGGACGTCAAGGGCCAGACTCTCACGCTGGGAGAAGACGGCAAAGTCGACAAGCACAAAGTCGGGAAGCGCGACATCTTGAAAGAGGATCTGCCCAACGGCTATGAGTTGATCCGCTTCACGTTTCCGGCACTGGCTCCAGGCGCCATTGTCTAGTACGAGTACACGCTGCGCTCCGAAAGCCCGTTCTACATCCCGGACTGGAGCTTCCAGCTGAGCGAACCAGTTTTGTACAGTGAGTACGTCGCTGAGTACCCCCAGACCATGTCGTACGTGTTCGCGAACCTCGCGCGCTACTCGTCCGGTCTTTCGGTACACGAACAGGAAGAGGTCAACCGTCCCTTCGGCGACGCGATGCGCTACCGCTACGTAGCCGAGAACCAGCCCGCCCTGCGCAGCGAGCCGTTCATCACGTCGCTCGAAGACTACCGCAACCGCCTGTTCGTTCAGTTCGCAGCCTACTATGAGCCAGGCTTCGGCGAGCGCCGCTTCATCGACACGTGGGACAAGCTGGCTCAGGACCTGCGCGACCACCCCAACTTCGGCAAGCACCTCGACAGTGGGCGACGCGTAGGTGACGAGGTCGAGCAGGCGATCGCAGGGTTGACGACACCGCACGAAAAGCTCGTTGCGCTCTACGATCACGTCCGCACCGCTTACACCTACGACGGACGCCAACGCTTGCTGATGGACGACGAGATCCGCGATGTGATCGCCGCTAAAACGGGCAGCACGGCTGAGCTATCGCTGCTGCTCATCAACATGTTGCGCGAAGCAGAGATAACCGCGTTTCCGGTTCTCATCTCGACGCGCGATCACGGCGCGATCCTCCGGCAATATCCGCTGACGAGTCAGTTCAACGACGTCGTCGTCTACGCGTCGGCAGGCGGGCGCGATTATCTGCTCAAACCCACCAACCGCTACCGCCCGTACGACTTGTTGCCTGCTTCGAACCTCAATGGAATGGGATTCCTCGTCACCAACGACAGCCAGGAGTGGATTCCGATGCGCTTGGATAAGTCGTTCCGCAGCCTGACGAGCGTGGAAGCCACCTTGTCTCCTGACGGCACACTGACAGGAACGCTCACCAGCACCGATGGCGACTACGCAGCCGCACTGCGCCGGGGCAACTATGCTGATGCCGACGAGCCTGCCACATTTGTGCGTGACGCGTACTTGGGCAGCTTGTCCGGCATCGACGTTACCATCGATTCCGTTTCGGTTGAAAACGAAGACGCGCTCGACGAGCCGTTTCAGATCAGCGCGCACTTTCAGGCGCCTAGCATGGCAACGGTCGCTGGAGATTTCCTCTACTTGCAGCCAACACTCGTCAGCGAGTGGACCAGTAACCCGCTCAAAACGCCCGTCCGTACCTTCCCCGTCGACTTTGATTGGGGCTACAATGTGGTCTACTCGGCCCGCATCACACTCCCCGAAGGATACCGCTTGGCCGAGTCGGTTGCATCGACGAGTGTGCGTCGGCTGGACGGAAAAGTGACCTACCAACGCCAGGTGACGGAGGTAGGAGGTGCCATTCAGGTGCAGAGCCGGATGATCTTGAGCGAAACCATCTTTCCGCCCGAACGCTACGCCGAACTGCGCGGCTTCTTTGAGGAAGTCGCTTCGGGTGAGATGGAGCCGCTCGTGCTGACCAACGCGCCGCTACCCGTAGAAGAGGTAAACGAAGCCGCTGCTCCTGACGCCACTGAAGCCTCCAGCGGTGAAACCGGCGAAGGTCGCTAGACCTCGCAGAAGCGACGAACGGTCAGTGTCGCCTGACGGTCTCTTGTTCGCAAGCCCCCATTTCGTACCCCACCGCTGCTATGCGTTTGCTCTTACTCGTTGCCCTGCTGCTGCCCAACGCCTTGCGTGCGCAGCCCGTACCGGACGAGATCGATTATAGCGTCGCCAACCTCAATCCGTTGTTGTACCTGGCCGGGGGCGATGCTGTCATCCGCATCAACGCTCGCTCCTTCGAGGTGAAGTCAGCGAGCCAAGCCGTCGAGAAGGTACATTTCGCCGTCACCGTAATGGAGGAGTCGGCGCGCAGCGCAGGTGAGATGAGTATCGGCTATGACGGTCGGCTACGCTCACTCGGCAGCTTCCGAGGCGCCCTCTACGATGCGACGGGCAAGCGCATCCGCAAGATGGGCAAGGATGACCAGATGGATATGTCGGCGTTTTCGAGTGTCGTCGACTTCTCGGACAACCGTGTCCGCAGCGGCTTTCTCTACCACGACGAGTATCCATACACCGTCGAGTATACGTGGGAAATCGAACACGACGGCTTGATCTCTTGGCCCGCATTTTATCCAGACGACGAGCGTGCTTCGGTCGCGTATGCCGCTTACGAAGTGTCGGCTCCGGACGATGTGAGCTTCCGTTACTACGCATTCAAGATCGACCTGGAGCCGGACTATGACCGAACCGACCGTCGCGGCCGGACGGTTAGATGGAGCGTACAGAATCGCCCATCGCTGGCGCGCGAGGACTGGGCGCCAACTTATACCGAGCGGATGCCGTCGATCCAGGTCGCGCCTGACGCTTTTGAGGTCGAGCGCGCACGCGGCGATTTGACGTCGTGGCAGACGTTCGGCCAGTGGTACCACGACTTGCAGGTCGGACGCGACCGGCTAGCTCCCGAGACCGTTGCGCGCGTTGAGGAAGCAGTCGAAAGCGCTGAGTCGACGACCGAGAAGGCGCGTCGACTCTACGCGATGATGCAAGACCACACGCGCTACATCAGCGTCCAACTCGGATTGGGCGGATGGCAGTCGTTTCCTGCTGAATACGTCGAAGAACGCAGCTATGGCGACTGCAAGGCGCTCACGAACTACCTCATCTCGCTCCTCCGCGCCGCTGATGTGGAAGCGTACCCCGTTCTCATCCGCGCCGGAG
>CAXBBB010000207.1:0-5264 GCA_963973615.1 uncultured Rhodothermales bacterium
TTATTGGGGTTCTTTTGGGGTGGTTTTGGGGTCTTATTGGGGAGATTTGGGACCGGTTTATCGTCCTTTTTAGGTATCGCAGCGACCTCCTCCGCGCTCGGTCGATAGGTCTCTTTGTTCTGCAGTGATCGCCCATTGCGCTTGCCCGCACTGGGGTCGGGTTCGGCGCAGAGCTCGAGATAGCGCCTGGCTTGGTCGCCGAAGTAGCGCCGGTCCTGGGTTACCATCCGCCAGACCTCTTCGGATATGCTGGTCCACTCGGCGCGAAGCTCGTCGCGTGTCCATTTGAACTGCTTGTACCGGCGTGACATGCTGATGTCTTTGCCGCCATCGACGTCCAGGTACAGGCTGAACACCGCTACGGTGCGCAACCAGCGTTTCCCGGACTCGCGTGCCTGGCACGTGAGCTCGATGAGGTGGTGATGAAAGCAGGGGTGTACGAACTCGCTCACTTAGGCTCTCAGAACGGCAGGTCGTCGGAGGAGACGAGCACGCTGCGCCAGTGCGCTCGAATCGAAGCGGGCAGGGCTTCGAGATCAGCGATAAAGCTCGAGTCGGCACTATGAAAGCGGCCCGCCCCGGCGTACGGATGGTCGGTAAAGCTGTATACCTCCCCATCCTCGTCCATCGCGATGTAGAGGCCAGGATCCGCTTCGCCAGCGATCTCGCTCAGAATGTCGAACAGTACGATGGCGTTCGGCGATTTTGGTCGCAGCCCGCACACCGGCTGAGGGAGGCTTTTTTCGGCCGTCTCCTCGGCAGAGCCGTTCAGTCCACCCGGAAAGACCTCGACGATCTGCACGTCTGTTGAGGGCGGCAAGATGGCGTATTCGCACAAACGGGCCGCGTAGAAGTGCTGGCCGGGGTGCTTGCGCGCCATGTCCATCGCGGCGTCGCGGCAGCGCTCGAACGAGTGGAACGTCTTGCGGGGATTGGTGGGGCCGCCGGGCGACCACACGATGTACCGGGCGCTGAGGCCGGGGTTTGGGCTGGTGTTGGTGCCGGGTGGCGGTTGGGTGGCGGTCATGAGTCAGTTGGAGTTGGAAGTGTGACGGCGGGAAGGGGATCGCAGCACGCCCGCTCGCCGGAGCACGTGGACGGTGCGTTGCCACTGGTCGTCCGGTCCCCGGATGAGGACGGGGTAGCCGAGCACTGCGAGGTAGGCGTTGCGCATCCGCGAGTCGCCGTCGGCGTGGTTGGCCTGGGTCTCCCGGAACAGGCCGGGCAGCTCCATCCTGAGCAGCTCCCGAGCGCGGGGGTCTCGGGGCAGTCTCATGCCACACCTCCGCTATCGGCGGCCACCCGGTTCTGCATCTTGAGAATGAGCGCGTCCGCCTGCTCGCTCCTCAACTGGGCGACGGCGCAGCCGAAGTCCTGTTTTGCCGTCGCCTCGATCTTCCGGCGGCTGAACCCCAGGTCCTCGGCACGCTTGTAGACGTGCGCTCCGGGTGAGGGAGCGTCTGAGGGTGCGGTAGACCTTGCTGCCCGGTCACGCGTCCTCTGGGGGCGCTGGGCGGGCTGAGAGCGCTGGACTGGCTGGGCGCGCGGGGGTAGGAAGCGGTCGGGGACGCGTGGCGTGACTTTGAACTGCTTGAAGTCGTCGACGGGTACCCACTGTTGCGGGAGGTCGTACAAATATCTTCCAACCCCCCACTGGACTGCGGCGCGTCGCATTGCGTTCGAGAGGCCGCCTTTGATCGCTTCGACCTCGGTGTTGTCGGCTCCGTCCCACTTGGTCACCCACTCGCCCTGATCCGTGCCGCGATCGACGCAGATGCTCAGGCCGCATACGACCCCGCCGTTGGGACCGGGACGGTATTCGTTGCGCCAGTTTTCAGGACCGACAACCTCGTCGAGCCGGTCCATGATGGCCCGGTTGGTGATGTAGGCGGCCGCCAATCCTTTATTGGTCCGCTTGCTGATCGTGATCGCGCGCCACTCGAGCTGGTCGGGCTGGAAGTAGGCAGCGAGGTCGCGCAGGTTTTGCTGATCGCTCATGCTGTACCTCCTTCCATACCGGCGTTCAGGTACTCGGTCCGAGCCTCTCGTCCAAGCGTGATCATGATGCGCTCGTACTCGGCTTCGTCTTCCGCCTTTGCGCGAGCGGCGGCCTTGATCTGGCACTGACGCGTGAACGCCTGGCAGTCGACCCAGTGGGCCGAATAGCGGCTCGCGTAGCGCTGGGTGTGCGGCTTGCCGGTTGTGGTGTCCCACTCGGTGAGCACGATGGTCTTCGGATCCTCCCAGGCGTCCAGCGTGGCGCAGAAGGCGGCGAGGGCCATGCGGAGGGCTTTGAGTAGGCGGCTCATGCTGCACCTCCATCGACGTAACGCGCACGCAAGTCGGCGCGCTGGTTGTGCGTCCACGGTCCGCGGTCAATCTCTTGCGAGCGCTGCACCTCGAACACCTCGTTTGAGTCGAACGCCTCGTTGAGTGCAATGCGCTCGGCTTCCTGAATCGACGGCGCGACGATGTCGTCCGTCACCTCTTTGCGGACGGTGACGCGGAAACGCCGCACTCCTTTCTCAGTCGCGATTCGCTGAGGGTCGAAAACGAGGGTGCTTTCGAGACCGCGCAGTTGGTCGATTTGATCTGCGTCTCCGAAGGTGAGCGGGCGTCCGAGCAGCTTGTTGCCGTCTATGCCGTGCTGCATTTGATCTTCGATACTCATGCCGCCCTCCGGGTCTGGGAGCGATGGGGGACGCCGAAGAACTCGCACGCTGCGAAGTAATCGGCTGCGTAGGAGGAAGCGTGGCCCGCGTCTGCGATGGCCACCCGCAGCGTTCGCCCGGCTCCCGCATTCTCGGGCAGCGCTTCGCCTCCGAAGAGCAGCCCAGAGTGCGCGTCGGGAAGCTGGTAGTGCATCTGCACGCCCCGTCCGGGCCGCGTGTCGTGGATCAGCGCTTCGGTGGAGGCGAGCGTTTCAAGGTTGCGCGTTCCGCGCTGCCCAAAGAGTTCGGGGCGAAGCCTGAGCACGAACAGGAGCACGTCGTGCATCCGGTACGCGAGGTCGTCAGGGTCCAGGCGCACGACCGCGTCGAAGTGGCCACTGCCGACGAGGAAGGCGTCTCTCAGGTGGACGTTCTCGGGGTCTAGCTCGTCTGTCACTTCGATGGCTACGCGCACCTCGCGTTCGGCCAGTGGCACGGTGACGACGAAGTCGACGTAGAAGGCATCGGCTGCCGTCAGGGTGCGCACCTGGTAGGACACGCCCGCGTCCGGGTGCAAGAACTTGACGAGGTGCCACGCCAGTTCGTCCTCGACGGGACGCTCGTAGGGGGGCGCGTAGAAGAGGGTCGCCTCGGAGGCCGTAGGATTGGCGGTGTGTGGAGAGGGTTCGGGCATGGTCGTGCGTCGGGTTTGTGCTGTGCGTAGCGGTTGGGGGGTGTCAGGCGGTCTGGCGATCTCGGCGGCTTCGCTGCTGCATTCGGCGCTTGCTTCTGGCCTTTCGGTCTGCTGCATCGAGTTCGAGCAGGTGCATGAGCGTCGAGTTGACGAGGTAGAAGCGGGCGTCGAGCGTCATCCGGATCGTGAGCATGTTCTTCTGCTGCCACTCGTCCAGAAGGCCGGAAAGCGGCGGGCTGCCGGGCGCGCGAAAAGCGCGGTGCAACTGATCTTCGGCCATCCACTGGTAGGCCGTGCGTTCGACGAACCGGCCCTGGGGCGCGTGGCGCCAGAGCAGGTGCGCGTGGCGGCTGAGCGTGTGAAAGCCGAGACGCTTGATCGTGTGGTCGGGGCGGATGGCGTAGGCGCTGCTCTGGTCCCAGTCGAGGTAGACCGTCGCACCCTCGTGCGTGAGTTCGAGCACGGCCCGGACGCTCGCGGGAAGGGCGTCCCGTTTGGGAGTAGCGCGGGTAGCGGCGTGATGTGTGCTGGTGGTCATAGGAGCAGTAGCGCCATTAGGCGCGCGATGTGTAGTAGGCGGGGAACAGGGTCGCATGAGGCTCGGTATTCGCTCGCAAGCATGGTCTCGTGCCCACCGCCTGGACGTGCGTGTCCGGCGGTTTTTTTTGTTTTAGCGCAGGCTGATGCCGCCTCCGGGGAGTGCGCGGTCCTTGGGGAAGCGGAAGCACCGCGCGTCGCCCGCGCTCTTGACGGCGAGGTGGAGCAGGTCGAGCGCCGTCTTTCTGCCCTCTCGAAGCTGATAGCAGCGAATGGTAGGAAGGCCCTGGGCTTCGATCTCCCATGCGCCCTCGTAGTCGAGCAGCGTAGCGCGTGGCGTGAGCGTGGCGTAGAAGCCGCCTCCGCTGATGAGCTGCTTGTCCTCGTCCGAAAACAGGCCGAGTAGGTCGGAGCCGATTTCGGGCGAGGCGTGCGTGCGGTAGATGGCGAGCGCGATCAGGCCGGGCGTCCATTCGGCGGGTGCGCTGCAGGGGAACGGTCCCCAGACTGCGCCGATGTCGGCGGAATCGGGTTCGGGAGCGCCGATGTCGGAGCTCTCCTCGTCCGGCTTGATGATGAGGTAGGAGAGCGTGACCTGCGAAGGGAAGCGCTCGCCGATCTCTTCGATGGCTCCGGCGTCGGGTTGGTTGGGGGGCTTGAACATGGGCGGGAGGAGTGATAAGGGGACAGGGGATCAGCTTGGGTCAGGCGGCAATGGCGGCGTGGCGCTGCTCGGCGACGTACATCAGGCCCACGCGCGTCAGGTCGACGGCGTCGCCCATTCCCGTGGCGACGAGGCCCGCATGTCTGAGCAGGAGCGCGTTCTCCTCGTCCAGGCATCCGTCCGGCTCGTAGCCCTCGGGCAGCGCGGTCACGACGAGGTCCGGGAGCATCTGGACGTAGAGCAGGTCGTAGCATCCGACGTGCTGTCCGAGTCGGCTCAGCTCGCGTAGCGCCCTGCGGTGGGGGAGCAGCGCCGCCGTGCCGAGCAGGTTGCTGATGGCGCTGTGGGTCTTGTATCCGCAGGCCCAGGCGATCTCCTTTACCTGCCAGCCTAATTGCATCAGCCGCGTGCAGACGCTGCGGGCGGCTTCGAGCGTGCGCGTCTCGTCGACGGGGTTGAGGTGGCAGCGGTGCTTGGGCGGCAGGAAAGCGCCGGTGTCGGCGCTAGTGCCGTCACGGTCTGTGACGAAAGTGGCGTAAGTCGTGGTAGCGGAAGCCATGGTCTCGGGGCTTGATTGGGATATGGGAAATACTGTTATAGCAGATTCAACAGCCGGTGTCGAACCACTCGATGCTCTGTGCAGTGAGTTCGGCGTCGGTCAGCTTCGACAGGTCGCTCTGTACCGGCTGACGGTCGATGCGGCGGGCAGAGCGCTCGC
>CAXBBB010000208.1:0-5251 GCA_963973615.1 uncultured Rhodothermales bacterium
ACGCTCCGCATCGTCGGTCACGTCCTTGAGCATGCGGTTGAACAGCCCCGGCGTGATGACCTGCCCCATGGCCAGTTTCTTGCCGAACGTCGCCATGTAGTCCAGCGCTTCCTGCGTGTGGCGCGCGGCTTGCTCGGCAGCAACCTGGGCGCGGTCGGAAATAGTATCGGACATAGTTTTTCAGGAGAAGGGGTGTACAAGGAAAAGGCTTGGCCTGAGACGGATCGGCGAAAAAGACGCGGAGCGTAGAGAGCGTCAAGAAGCCGTTCGTGTGTGAGCGCCAGCGAGTTGAACGGGTTCAGCGAACGAAGCGCAGCGTCCGCCGATGCGACGTACGCCTTGATGTTTTGCTTCTTGGAGCCTGTCCTGAGCGTAGTCGAAGGGATCAAGCGAAAAGAAGGCCCGCGCAGCGACCACACGTTGTCGCAGGCAAGCAACTCGGTCTCAGCAGGAATGACGGAGGTAGAGGTAAGGAGCAAACCACCTCACCAAGCCCCTGTTCGCCCTCCACACGTCCAACACACCGAATCCCCACGATCCCCAAACGCAAAATCGTAGCTTAGGTGCAGTTCTCGACTCCGACGCGCGATGGAAAAAGCCGCCAAACGATTCCGCTGGGAAGGCGCCCACCGCCTGCCCGATCACCCTGGACTGTGTCGCAACCTGCACGGCCACTCGTACGAGATGTGGGTCGAAGCCGAAGGCCACGCCAGCCATGCCGATGGCATGCTCGTCGACTTCCACGAATTGAAACGCGTCGTCGGCCCGCTCGTCGAGGCGTGGGACCATGCGACGCTCGTCGGCAAGGACGATTTGGAGTTGCTCGACATGCTCAAGGCGCTCAACCTCAAGCACTACCTCCTGCCCACCAACCCGACCGCCGAAGCCATCGCCGGGTACGCCGCCCGGCATTTGGAACGGAGAGTCGGAAAGCTGCTGCGCGAGCGAGGGGTCGAAACCGTTAGAGTCCGCATCTTCGAGACCGAGACCTGCTATGCCGAGTCGTCCGTTTCGCTGGCGGCACCCACACCACGCCGCGTCCCCGACGCTTCGCGCGACAGTTGGATCGCATGACCGACGCGCCAGCCGAAACGTCTGCCCTCGTCCTCTTTTCGGGCGGACAAGACTCTACGACGTGTCTGTTCTGGGCGCTCGAGCGCTTCGACCGCGTCGAGGCGCTCGGCTTTCGCTATGGTCAGCGGCACGCCGTCGAGCTAGAGCAGGCGACCGCTATCGCGCGTGACCTGGATGTCCCGTTCGTCGTCCGCGATCTGGGACCGGCGCTTTCGGGCGGTAGCGCGCTGACGGGCCAGGGCGACGTCGACGCGCCGCACGCACTCGACCCCGATCTGCCCGCTTCGTTCGTGCCCGGACGCAACGCCGTCTTTCTCACGCTCGCGTCGGCCCACGCTTACACGCGCGGCATCCACGACGTGGTCGGCGGCATGTGCCAGACGGATTATAGCGGCTATCCAGACTGCCGACGCGTATTCGTCGACGCGATGCAGACGAGCCTGACGCTGGCGATGGGTCGCGACCTGCGCCTGCACACGCCGCTGATGTACCTGGACAAAGCCCAGACGTGGAAGCTCGCCGCCGATCTGCCCGATGCAAACGGCCTGGACGCGTTCGAGACTGTCCGCCTGCGCAGCCACACCGATTACGACGGCGACCGCGCGACCCGGAACGCGTGGGGCTACGGCACCCTCGGAAACGCCGACTACGCGCGAGGGGATACGCCCAGGCTTACGACGCCGGGTGGCTGCCGGACGACGCCCCCGCTCCTGACGACGCAGCACGCGCGGTCACCGACTGAGTCAGGTCGTCGAGCAGTGCGCTCAGGTGCTCCCGGCGGATCGGTTTGGTCAACACACGCTCGCCCGGCAGGCTCAGCGTACCAGCCGTCTCTCCGGTGAGGAATGCCACTTTTGGCTGCGCCGCAGGAGCCAACTCTCTGCGCACCTGGTCGACCAACTCCGGCCCGCTCTGATCGGGCATGTGAACGTCAGTATGGACTGGATGCCGATGGATTCGAGCACGTCGAACGGCACTCCGTCCGCGACGGCCTTTTGCAGCGCGGCCAACGCTTCGGCTCCGCTCTCGGCGAGTATGGACTGGATGCCGATGGATTCGAGCAACCGCTCACCGACGCGGCGGTTGATGCGGTCGTCATCGACCAATAGAACGCGCAGGTCCGAGCGGTCACGTGCCCGTGCAATACCAGATGGAGCAGGTGCGTCCGAGGTACTGGCTTCGATATGACGCGCAGAGGCTGCGTCTTCGGCGGATACCGCGTCGGCAAGGAGTGATAGCGTGAACGTCGATCCGTTTCCAGGCACGCTCTCGATCAGGATATCGCCCCCCATCAAACGCGCGAGGCTGCGCGAGATCGTCAGCCCCAGTCCCGTTCCGCCGTACCGCCGAGTCGTCGAGGCGTCGGCCTGAGTGAACGCGTCGAACAGCGTGCTCAGCTTATTGGCCGGAATGCCGATGCCCGTGTCGACTACGTCTATGCGAACGCGCGTCTGTTCGCCTTCGGGTTCGGCCTTCACGCGCACCGCTACGGATCCTTGATCGGTGAACTTGAGCGCGTTCGAGAGCAGATTGAGCAACACCTGACGCACTCGCGTCGCATCGCCCCAGATCATCGGCACGCTGCCACTGGAGATCACGTTCAACTCCAAGCCTCGCTCGCGCGCAGTCAAGGCGACGATAGCACAAGCTTCACGCGTGATTCCGACCGGGTCGATCTGCACACGCTCCAGCTCGACGGCGCCTGCCTCGATCTTGGAGAAGTCGAGCACGTCGCCGATGACCGTTAATAGCGCATCCGCCGACGAGTGGATGACGCGGACGGCTTCGGTATCCGATGCGTTAAGAGTAGACGTGCCTAATAGATCCGCCATACCCACGACCCCATTGAGCGGCGTCCGCATCTCGTGGCTCATCGTCGCCAGAAACTCGCTCTTGGCGCGAGCCGCCGACTCCGCTGAAGCCCGCGCCGAGGCGAGCGTCGTGTTCAGACTCTTCAACCGATGTTCGGTAGCGAGACGCATCGTCGTAGTCAGGGTTAGGATCATCCCCATGAAGACGTTGCACAAGATGAGGGCATACCCGAGGTGCGGCTCCAACTCGCCGTGGGAAACGCCCACCGTCAACACGCCTACTCCCACGAGCACGAGGGGCAGCACTTCCCACCACTGCCGCGCCAGCGCACCAATGGACGCCGCCGCGAGCGTAGGCACGATGATGAGCCAGATGGGTGCCCATTCGGTACCTCCGATAGTGGTCGTGGACATATCCATCAGCACGACCAGATAGGCTAGCGTCACGACTAGGCGCCATGAGCGCTTGCGCACCCACCTGAACCACCACGCGGCGAGTCCGCACAGCAAAACGAGGGAGAAGACGATCATGCCCGACTTTGCACTCAGGTTGGGAGTGCTCAACTCGATGGCGATGTTCGTCAGTACGCCGCACACGCCCGCAAGCACCATGAACACGACGTGCATCCACTCGCGAGGAACGTCGGCGACACGCTGCGCGATATCTGTCAGATTAGAATAAGAGCGGTATGTCACGCTAGGAAAGAAGACGAAGTAGGAGCGTATCGGCTAGGTATCGGCGTAGAAAGCCGGCTCGTGAGTACAGTGTACTCCTTTTGCACGTTCGTCACCTCGCTGAATCTCAGTAGCACAGCGCCAGCCTCATCCAGGAACTCTCACGCGTACAAACTGCGCATCTCCTCGTTTTTGCCTATCTCGTATGTCCGATTCCCCTCTCTTCGACGCCATCGTAATCGGCGGTGGCCCGGCAGGTCTGAGCGCCGCCCTCGCGCTGGGCCGCTCGCGCCGCCGCGTCCTGCTCGCCGCCGACGGACCGACACGCAACGCGTCGACGCATGCCGCTCAGAACGTATTCACACGGGATGGAACGCCGCCAGACGAACTCGTTCGCATCGGACGCGCCCAACTCGAACCGTACGACGTCACGTTTCGCAACGAACGTGCCGTCGATGCCGAGAAAACGGATACGGGAGTTGCCGTCACGTTCGAAGACGGCGACCGGTTCGAAGCGCGCGGCCTGATCCTGGCGACGGGCGTCCGCGACGTGTTGCCCGATGTGCCGGGTTTCGACGAGTTGTGGGGAACGGGCGTGTTTCACTGCCCTTACTGCCACGGATGGGAAGTCGCCGGACAACCGCTCGCTCTCTACAACCGCGACGCGTCCGCACTCGACCTCGCTCGCCTCATTCGGGGCTGGAGCGACGATTTGATCCTGTTCACCGATGGTGGAGAGGGCTTGTCGGACGAGGACCGTGCCCAAATCGAGCGAAACGGCATCACGGTCCGCGACGAGCGGGTGGAACGGCTACAGGGCAAAGACGGAATGCTGGAAGCGGTCGTGCTACGGGGTGGAGAAGCCATACCTCGAGCAGGCCTGTTCGTCTGGCCTGACCAGGAGCAGCGCTCCGACCTCGCCATGCGCCTGGGCTGCGCGCTCACGGACGAAGGACGGGTCGAAGCCGATGAGTATGGTCGAACACACGTAGCGGGCGTGTTTGTAGCAGGAGACGCGGGTCCCACCCCGCAGGCCGTCGCCCCGGCAGCCGCCAGTGGCACGACAGCAGGCGCGATGCTCAACCACGACCTGTTGGAACACGAGTTCAAATCCTGACCGTCGATACCGCACGTCACAAGCGTCTCCACGAAACGATCTTCCCTACCACTGCCATGACCGACACCGACCGCCCCGCTCTCACCTACTGGCACGTCTGGACCGATGACGAGGGCACCAGCCGCCAGTCGCGCGCCACGCTGACAGGCTTCGAGCAGCAGAGCATGGGCGGCGACGCCGATCCGCAGTGGAACAACAGACTGATGAACGGCGCCGTGCAGATCCTGTTTTCCGAACTTCCGCAAGGCTGGACGGGCGAATGGCACGAGAACCCCACGCCGCAGTGGATTATCCCGCTCTCTGGCGCTTGGTGGGTCGAAACGATGGACGGACAGCGCGTCGAGATGGGACCGGGCGACCTTTCGTTCGGCGCGGACCAGGGCACGACGGGCAGCAAAGGCCACCGCTCCGGAACAGTCGGCGATGCCCCCTGCCGAATGATGATCGTCCAACTCGGCGAGCGATGGACGGCCGCGCGCCCAGGCGAGTTGGAGTCGTAGGCGCCGCTACGCTTCGTCAGCGACGTGAGAGACGGCGCCCGCGCTGCGCAGCGCCTGTTCGAGTGCGCCCAGCC
>CAXBBB010000209.1:0-5239 GCA_963973615.1 uncultured Rhodothermales bacterium
CGAACGTGCCGCCGATGACGTCCTTACCCTCGACGATGCCTTCGCCCAGTCGCTGTCGCAGCATCCGTACCCAAAACTGCTCGGGAGCGGACAGGCCACTCGTCGGCATCAGGTCTAGCGCTTCGCGGACGGCGCCTTCGGTGTACGGGCGCGTGATCGGCGAGAGGTCGAGCAGGTGTCCGCGCGACTGCAACTGCGCGATCCAGTCGTTCACGTCGCGGTCGTCAGCCGGAATCAGGCGGTGCTGCTGCGCCGAGGCAGGCAGCGAGAGGGCGGCCCACAACAGGGCGATCAAAAGGAAGCGCACGGAGCGGGAAGTTCAGAGTCGAGAGAGGTTAACGAGGCAGACGAACGACTGTCCGCGTAACGACGGAAGAGCCGCTGTCGATGCGTACCAAGTAGAGACCGGATGGCAGGTCTGATACGTCGACGCGGACCGTTCCGCCGGTCGTACTTGTCGTTCGCACTTCGCGGCCGAGCGCGTCGTAGACCGAGACGGTTGCCGGGGCAGATACGTCGAGGGCGAAGCCGTCACGCGTCGGGTTGGGACGCGGGGTCGTCACGTCAAGCGAAGACGCCAATGGTTTGTCGGTCGACGTCGCCGTACCAAAGTCGAAGCGCATCCAGACAGGAAAGTGGTCGCTCGTCGTGCTGACGTAGCTGCCGATGTAGCTCACGTTTTCCGTCCGCTCGGTTCCCTCAAAGTATTCGTCGTAGAGCTCGTTCGAGATCATGATGTGGTCAATCGTCGAGCCGCCGCTGATCGTTGCAATGCCTCGCTCGGACAGGCTGGCCGTGACGACGCGGTAGTTGTCCGAGTCGCTGACGAAGTTGGCGTAAGGCGACGGTTGGTTGTTGACGTTCGACACGTCGACGTCGTCGTTGTAGTCACCCAGGAGAATGACGTTGCGGTCTGCCCAGTTGTCGTCGAGGAAGGTCTTGAGCAGCTCGCTGTCTGCCATGCGTCGGTTGCGGTCTTCGGCGGTCTGAATAGCTTTGGCGTGGATCACGACGGCCGAGATGCGACGCGTTTCGTTGCCGATGGTCGCGTCGAAGGTGAAGCCGAACGGCCAGCGTCCGTTGGCCCAGGTCGGTCCGAATGGGTTGTTGCCTGAGGTAAAGAGCAAGCCAGCCGAGACAGAGTCGATGACGGTCGTCCGGTAGAGGAATCCGGTGCGTTGCTGGACGGCCGTGAACGAGGTAAACGGCGCCAGGAAACCGCGATAGTCCGGGAGCGAGTCGGCGAGGGCCTGGAACAGCGCGCGGTCGTTGATCTCTTGGACGCCGTAGAGGTCTGCGTCGACGGTGCGGATGACTTGGAGGGCATTCGCTAGCTGCAACTCATCGCTATCCGGCGCATCGCTGTCGCTTCCGAAGTTCTCGATATTCCACGTCGACACTTCGAAGGTCTCACTTTTCGGGATGTCCTCGCCGGGGTACTCGAATGCAATGACGCCCAGGTCGTCGGTGAAGCGGGGCAGGACCTGGCGCGTCCCGCGAAACTCGCTGACGATACCAATCATGTCGAAACGACCCGAAGGGGTCTCCGCGCCGACCAAGTTGGTGTTGTTGTCGATTCGCATCTGGACTTCGTTGCCGTCCGCATCGCGGACCGCGAGGTTCTGGTTCTGGCTGAACGTGCCGGGGTTATTGACGAACGCAACGTTGCGAATGCGCACGAGAACGCCTTCGAGTGCCTCGCTCGACGCGTCGTTAGGCTCCAGTTCGCCAATCGTCGTCTCGCGTGGAGCAGGTATGTCTCCGGGTTCAACGACGGACCACGTGACATTCCGATCGTCGAGTTGGAAGTTGCCCGACCCTGGCATGCCCGCCGATGCCTGAAACTCTTCAGTCTGACCCGTAATGAGAACGCTGTCGCCCAGGGCGACTGTGTTGTGCAGGTCGGGAAGGAAGATCGACAGTCCGCCCGTTGCGTCCTGGAAGTACGCTGGCCCTCCGTACTGATCCGACGCCGTGATGCGTCCGGCCACCGTCACCGTTTGGCCGTTACCAGCCGCGCGCACGTCGGCGATGGGCGTCGGCGTCTGTGCGTGGGCCGTTTGGGCCGTAGCGAGGGCGCTAAAGAGCAGGACGAAGCTGAGAATGCGGTACATCACGTAGTGCGGATAGTGCAGACTGATAGAATAGCCGTCGCCCGTGCCGTTACGTGTGAACGCACGCACATTTAGCACAACGATCACTCGCAACCGGCTCCGGTCAGTCGAGGCGGAAGCGGAAGACGACGCGTCCAACTTGCTGCGTTTGGGGCGCGTTGGGCGGAAGCGCGTCGAAGCGCCACGTCCGCAAGGCGTCGAGGACGGCGCGTTCGAGTTGGGGGCTTCCGCCTTTTCTGATCCATCGCCGGAAGGCAACCGACCCGTTGGGCGACACAGTAATCTCAGCCGTTATGTCGGCGTTGACGCGCTCGCGGTACTGCGGCTCGCGTCCGCCCAGCCACGTGCGGTTGAGCCCTTCGATGTCGTAGGGAGACGTGCGCGTCGGGCGACGATCGGTGCCTGCTTCGGCGGGCGCGGTTCCGGTCGTCGGCGTGGGCGTGCCGCCAGTGGCTCCTCCGGCATCGGCGCGATTCGATGTCGTTGGGGTTGTGCGCGTGGGCGTCGGTGTCGGCTCGGCTGGCGTGGGAGTTGGTGTGGCCTCTGCGGTGCGCTCAGCGGGCGGGGGCTTGGCTGTCGGCAACTCGACCTTCCGCGGCGGCGCAGGCGTCGGCTTGGGAGGTGCAGGACGGGGCCGAGGTTGAGGGGCGGGCGTCGGCTCCGGTTCGGGCTCGGGCGCTTGGCGCGGCGTATCGGGTTGCGGCCGGCCTAGCTCGACAGGACCGATTTCGAGTGCGATGAACCCAATCGGCTCCGGCTCCAACTCCTCTTTGCTCGGCAGTCGCGACAAGCCGAGCACGAGCAGTAGCAGCGCCGCATGAAGTGCGACGCTTAGTCCGATGCCGATCCAATCGTCGCGGTCCATGAGTCTAGAGGGGGGAGGGAAGAGGTGCCTGACTAACGGTGCGAAAGGTAGAGACGTATGAGTGGGAAGTCTATTTCGCCGCTGTCGTTGCTCAGGGTGTCGAGAACCACGCTTCGCTTTTAGCACACGCTTCCCGACGATCACAAGCGAGAATGGGTAGCTTTACGGGCTAAACCGCTCAAGATCCATGTCTGACCCCGTCCGCGTTCGCTTTGCCCCGTCGCCCACCGGCCTGCTCCACATCGGCGGCCTGCGCACGGCGCTCTACAATTATCTCTACGCCCGCAAACGCGGAGGCACGTTTATTCTACGTGTAGAAGATACGGACCAGAGTCGCTACGTTGCCGAGGCCGAGCCGGACATCCGGGCATCGCTCGAATGGGCAGGCCTCACGATCGACGAAGGCCCCAACGAAGGTGGAGACGTCGGCCCCTACTACCAGTCGCAGCGTCGCGAGCTCTACGCCGGATACGCCGACCAACTCGTCGAGCAGGGGCACGCCTACTACGCGTTCGACACGCCCGAGGAGTTGGACGACATGAAGGAGCGCTTGCGCAAGAGCGGCAACCCGTCGCCCAAGTACGACGCCGTGACGCGGATGAGCATGAAAAACTCCATTACGTTGCCCGATGCCGAGGTCAAGGCCAGGCTCGACGCGGGCGAGGAGTACGTGATTCGCCTCAAAGTGCCGCGCCGCGAGACGGTCCGCTTCGAGGACATGATCAGGGGGTGGGTGTCGTTCGAGACCAGCGGCATCGACGATCAGGTGCTCGTCAAGTCGGACGGCATGCCGACGTATCACCTCGCCAACGTCGTCGACGACCACGCGATGGGCATTACGCACGTCATCCGGGGCGAGGAGTGGCTGTCGAGCGTGCCCAAGCACATTCTGATGTACCAGTACTTCGGCTGGACGCCGCCCAAGCTGGCGCACCTGCCGTTGATCCTGAGCCCGACGGGCGGCAAACTCAGCAAGCGCAACGCCGATACGCTGGGCATTCCCGTCAGCGTGGCGCAGTACCGCGAGGCGGGTTACGAACCCGCGGCGCTGCTCAACTTCCTGGCGTTCTTGGGCTGGAATCCGGGGACTGAGCAAGAGGTGTTCTCGATGGACGAGTTGATCCAGGCCTTCGAGGTCGAGCGCATCGGCAAGAGCGGCGTGCAGTTCTCGATGGACAAGCTCGACTGGTTCAACCAGCAGTTCCTGCGCCGCCTGACGCCTGCTGAACTCGCTCAGCGCGCGCGTCCGCACTTGGACGCCGCCGGACTTGAAGCGAGCGACGACTACCTCGCCGATGTCGCCGCGCTCATGCACGATCGCGTCACCAAGTCCGAAGAACTCGCCACGTTCTGCGCCTACTTCTACGCCGACCCGACCGAGTACGAGGAGAAAGGTGTCAAAAAGCGCTGGAAAGAGGACAGCGCTGACCTCGTCCGCGCCTACGCCGATGCGCTGGAAGCCGACGACGCGTTCACTGTTGAGTCGACCGAAGCGACGCTGCGTCAGATTACCGAGGCGCGCGAGGCCGGAGCCGGACGCCTGATTCACCCGGCGCGGTTGGCCGTAAGCGGCACATCGTTCGGCCCGAGCCTGTTCGACATGTTGGCGCTGATCGGCAAAGAAGCCGTCGTGCGGCGACTGCGCAAGGCGGCTGACGTGCTGGGCTGACGTGAGGCGCGATCAAAGTCGTCATCTCTCCGAGAGATGATAACTTTCCGGTATGGCGGTTACTTTGGTGTCATGCCTGCTTCGCTCGACCCCGGCTCGTACTACCATGTATACAACCGCGCCGTCGGCGGCGAGGACCTGTTCCGCGAGCCGCGCAACTACGCCTTCTTTCTGGAGCGCTACGCCCACCATGTCGCCCCGGCCGTCGGGACGCTGGCCTACTGCCTGATGCCCAACCACTTCCATCTGGTGATCCGGGTGCGGGAGGTGGAGGATGAGGGAGGGCGCGCGGAGGACGCGTTGATTCGGAAACCTGTCAGGTCTCCAAGACCTGACAGGTTTGGCTCCCGCGCAAGTCCCACGCTGTCGCGCCGCTTCGCTAACCTGTTCGCTTCGTACGCCAAAGCAGTCAACAAGGCCTGGGACCGCTCCGGCGCCCTGTTCGAACGTCCCTTCCGCCGCATCCGCGTAGACGACGCGCGCTACCTTGCCACGCTCATCCGGTATGTGCACCGCAACCCCGTCCACCACGGCTTCGTGGCCGACCTCGCCGACTGGCCGCACAGCAGCTACCACGCCCTGCTCGACCGG
>CAXBBB010000210.1:0-5174 GCA_963973615.1 uncultured Rhodothermales bacterium
CTCAGGGTCGCCGTCCTGCGCCGCAAGATGAAGCGACTTAAAGTGAGCGACGTGTTTGCCCGCGAGGAGATCACGACGGCAGACGCGCTGAGCACCCGGTGGGGCTTTTCCCCGACGATGATCGACCGCTTCTTCCGCCCCTTCCTGGGGGGCATCACCCTCGACCCTGACCTTCATGCGTCGAGCCGGATGTTTGAGTTCGTATTCAAGATGTTCAGCGAAGGGCGCGCGACGCTCCCCGCCGGCGG
Source organism: uncultured Rhodothermales bacterium (assembly GCA_963973615.1). Classification (GTDB taxonomy): domain Bacteria; phylum Bacteroidota; class Rhodothermia; order Rhodothermales; family BA12; genus CAXBBB01. The sequence continues at coordinate 249 of CAXBBB010000210.1, forward strand.
GATGCAATCCCTCCCCGACCTCATTGCCGCTCCCCTACCGACGGGTTCTGTGCGCCTGAATACTGCAGTAGCACGTATAGAAGAGAGCAGTGTGATTCTCGAATCCGGCGAGCGAATCGACGCGTCTGCCGTCATAGTCGCTACTCACGCCCCTGCCGCTGAACGACTCGGCGTCATTTCGGACACGCCAGCGACGCCTACCAGCGGATTGGGCGAAGTCTGCTTCTACTACGCCGCCCCCTCGTCGCCCACAGACGGCCCTACACTGGTACTCAACGGCACCGGCGACGGCCCGATCACCAACCTGAGTGTGCCATCCGACGTGGCACCGGGGTATGCGCCCAGAGGCGAGTCCCTGGTCTGCGTCGTTGTCGTCGGCTTGCCTGATGAGGCAGACGAGGTATTGCAGCAGCGCGTCCGCGCCCAACTCGGCCGCTGGTACGGGCCCATTACCGCCGAGTGGCGGATGCTCCGCAGCTACCGCATCGCTTACGGCCTGCCCGACCAGGCACCCCCTTTCTTAAGCCCTCGAGACGCCGACGTCCGCGTACGTCCCGGCCTCTACCGTTGCGGCGACTGGGCAGCGACAGCGTCGATCAACGGCGCCATGCGCAGCGGTCGCCGCGCTGCCGAAGCGCTCGCCGCAGATCTCGCAGCAGCGTGAAGGCCCTGATCCTCGCGCACGCCGCATCGACCCTCGCGATGGTCGGCGTCATCCTGGTAATCCAACTCGTGCACTATCCGCTCTTCGCGGGAGTCGGAGCCGACGGATTCGCCACGTACGAAGCCGATCACGCACGCCGCATCTCGTGGATCGTCGTGCCGTTGATGCTGATCGAGCTGGCGACGGCAATCGCCCTCGTCGTCCATCGCCCCGAAGCGTGGCCGGTTTGGGCCACGTGGGCGGGCTTGATCCTCGTCGGCTTGATCTGGGCAGCAACCGCGTTCGCGTCGGTCCCTGCCCACAACACGCTGTCCGGTGGCTGGGATGCTGCGGCTCACGCCCGACTGGTCTCGACCAACTGGATCCGCACAGTGGCCTGGATCGCACGCGGCATACTCGTCGTGTGGACGCTCGGACGCGCCATTGGCGACGCGTGAACCGCCGGTACTAAGTCTCGTTTGACATTCCATCGGCTACGACACAGGCCCCACCCGATCTCCTTCTACCTCCTTTACTCCTCGACCTCATGATGAAAGCCACCTGGAACGGCGCCACGATTGCCGAAAGCGACGCCACCGTCGTCGTCGAGGGCAACCACTACTTCCCCGCCGATAGCCTGAACTGGGACGTACTCGAGCCGACGAGCCACCACACGACGTGTCCGTGAAGGGTGAGGCGTCCTACTACTCGATCACGACGGGCGGACAGACTAACGAGAACGCCGCCTGGACCTATCCCGAGCCGAAAGCAAGAGCCAGCGAGATCAAAGGCCACGTCGCCTTTTGGAAGGGCGTCGACGTCAAGGAGGCCGCAGATGCCTGAAGTGACACCCCGTGCCCAGACGTATGCGGAAACGCGCGCCCGCATCGACGCATTGCTCGACGGCGAGACCGATTGGATCGCGGCCATGGCGACAGTCGCCTGCGAGTTGCACCACGCCTTCGACCACTACGATTGGACCGGCTTCTACCGTCGCACCGCCCCGGCGATGCTGACCATCGGTCCGTATCAAGGCGGCCACGGGTGCCTGCGCATCCCCTACGCACGAGGCGTTTGCGGAGCCGCCGCCCGCACTCGGACGACACAACTCGTGCCTGATGTGGATGCGTTTCCCGGCCACATCGCCTGCGCGAGTTCGACACGCAGCGAGATTGTCGTTCCCGTCGTCACTCCGTCAGGCGACCTACTCGCCGTCCTGGATGTCGACTCCGACGCACCCGATGCGTTCGACGCGGACGATCAAACGGCGCTCGAAGACCTGTGCGCCATGCTCGGACGGCGGTTCGGCTGATTCGTTACGGTCGCTCTCGCAACTGGCCCCGGAACGACCACTCCAGTGCTGCAAGGCCGCCGACGAAAACGCCTTCGCCGGCCAGGTGGATCACGCCGAAGGCTGTTGCAGACGATAGAAATGTCACTGCCAGCCCGAAGCACACAGGCACCCATGCAGCGTTAGCGACGATCAGCAGGTAGAGTAAAGAGAGCGGTCGCTCCCTACGAACGGCCAGGGAAAAGGAGAACGACGCATACACGAGGTTGGCAACACCGGTGAACAGCAGCACCTGCCGGGGTAACCCGTAGAGCTCGCTCAGCCAGCCGCTGAACGTCAACACGAACAGCCCGACGATGCCGCCCGCCAAGCAGTCGATCCACAGCAGCTTTTCAGCTATTGCGGACCGAGCGCTGGCGGTTTGGTTGGGCACTGGACGCTACGCTTCCAACTCCATCTGCTTCATCGCATCGGCCACAACGGCGCGCGCTTCGGCCTCGGTCGGAGCTTCAGCGTAGACACGGAGGACGGGCTCGGTGCCGGACGGACGGACGAGCAGCCAGCGGTCGCCCATCAGGTGCTTGAAGCCGTCGAGCGTCTGCACTTCGGCAACGGCATGTCCGTCGACGCTGGTAAGACCACCGGCCGATAACCGTTTCAAGACAGCGGCCTTGCGCTCGTGCGTCGTATGCACGTCGACGCGGGCGTTGCGGTGCGCTCCGAACTCGTCGAATAGCTCCTGGACCAGTTCAGACAGCTTCTTGCCCCGTCGGACCATCATCTCGACGATCAGCAAGCCGATGTAGATACCGTCGCGCTCGGGGATGTGGCCCTTGACGGCCATGCCGCCGCTCTCTTCGCCACCCACGAGCACGTCACCGTCGACGATCATCTTGCCGATGTACTTGAAGCCGATCTGGGTCGTCTCGACGGGCAGCCCATAGCGTTCACCCATCTTGTCAAGCATCTGGGTCGTCGAGAACGTCTTCACGATGGAGCCAGACAGCCCACGCTCCTCATGGAGGTACTTGACGAGAAGCGCCAGCAATTGGTGTGAGTCAACGAACGCGCCGGTCTCGTCGTACATACCGATGCGGTCGGCATCGCCATCGTTGGCGAGTCCGGCGGCGCAGCCTTCGCGGACGATGGTTTCGCTCAGTTCGCCCAGGTTGCGCTCGATAGGCTCGGGCGCCTGCCCCATCATGCTCGGGTTGAACGTGTCGTGCATCGATATGACGTTTTCAGCCCCGATCAAGTCGGCGACCAGCCCGCGCCCGGCACCGTACATCGCATCGTGAGCAATCTTGAGACCGCTGTTGGCGATAGCATCGACGTCCAAGCGCTCGCGGAGCACGTCGAGATAGTCACCTGTCACGTCGCGCTCCTCGATCATACCAGCGTCCATCAGGTCGGCGAGCGACTGTAGTTCGTAGCTATCGGCTCCGTCGTAGTCATAGCGCTCTTCGACGGCGGCGATCTGCTCAGGCGAGGCCGGTCCGCCAAACGATGCCTTGATTTTGAAGCCCGAATAGCTCGGTGGATTGTGGCTCGCGGTGATGACGATTCCTGCACTCAGGCCATATCCTAATGCGCCCCACGAAATGGCTGGCGTCGGAGCTACGCGCGAGGCAAGGACGACTCGGACTCCTAGCGAGGCAAACACGCGCGCTGTGAACTCGGAGAAAGCACGTCCCTGAAACCGCGTGTCGTGCCCTAAAACGACGGAAGGATTGTCCCCTGCCGTATCGAGCAGCCAGTGCGCGGTCGCTCGGGTTACGATTTCGAGGTTGGCGTAGGTGAAGTCGTCGCCGATGACGGCGCGCCAGCCGTCGGTGCCGAATTTGATGGGCATGCGGGGAAGTCATGGTTGGGTGAACGCCAAACCTACGGTGATCTCGGCATCAGCATCAAGACGATGGCCCCGCCAAGCCTCCGTATTGCCCAACCGTTCCAGACTGGGCAGTTTGCCCCCACCGCATAGTTGACATCTTCGACTGGCGTCGCCTGGACGCTCTCTTACTCTGCTTGCGGTTCGCGAACGACGAACGGATACTCCTTTCCGTTGACGAGCAGCGTATAGGCTCCGGGCGTATACGTGCCGTCGAGCATCAGATAATACCGAAACGGGCGGACGACAGTCGCGCACAGTTGTCCCTGCGGTCTGCGCATCTCAATCGTCACGTCGATGAGTTGCAGCGCGCGTTCTTGCACGACGGTGTGCAGCGCCGAACACGCGTCAGGGAAAGCGCCCTTGACCAGCGCTTCGACCCGAGTGCCCTCAGAGGCAGGAGCCCCCGGCTCGAACGGCTCGACACGTAGGGTGACGTCGTCCAGAACAGCAGGAATCGTATAGAACGACTCTTCCTCGCCCGGCTGGGTGATTTGCAACGTCTCGACCGTGGCCTCGTCTGGGAGACGTGTGCCGAACTGCTCGCCCGGAGGCGGACCATCGTCACGGCTTGCGACGCAGCCGCCCCATGCGAATGCGCCGATCAGGAGCAACGAGAGAGCAGCGTGGCGGATCACTCGGACGACGGGTGCAGCATCGCAATGCCAGCGGACGAGTCAGCGTCAGGGTCGATGTCTTCGTACGGCGCATCGCCCCACAAACGCTCAAGGCCGTAAAAGCTGCGACGCTCAGGCTGAAACAGGTGCACGACCAAGTCGACGTAGTCGAGGACAACCCACTGGTTCAACTCGGTACCTTCGCTGCGCCATGGCTTTTCGCCATGTGCCTCTTTGACTCCCTGTCGTACCGATTCGGACAGCGCGCGCACTTGAACGTCGGTCGTGCCAGTCGCCAGGACGAGCAGGGCCGCGACGCCGCCTTTACCCCGCAGGTCAATTACGCGGATCTCTTGGGCCTCGCGGTCGAGTAGTGCGTCGACGGCAGCGGCAGCCAGCGCAGTGACAGGGGTCTGGGATTCGCGACGGGTCGGAGGCACGTCGGAAATGGTCGGCTCGGGCGTCGTGTCGGAGAGCGGCGAAGGGT
>CAXBBB010000211.1:0-5169 GCA_963973615.1 uncultured Rhodothermales bacterium
CAAAGACATCCAGAAGGAGACGGTCGACTATCAGGAGAACTTCGACGGCTCGCTCGAAGAGCCCAGCGTCCTGCCCGCCGCCTACCCGAACCTGCTCGTCAACGGATCGGACGGCATCGCGGTCGGCATGGCGACGAAGATTCCGCCGCACAACATCGGCGAGGCTATCGACGCAGTGACGGCCTACATCGCCGATCCAGACATCACCATCGATGGGCTGATGGCGCACCTTCCGGCACCCGATTTCCCGACCGGCGGCACGATCTACGGCTATCAGGGCGTCAAGGATGCGTACCACACCGGGCGCGGGCGCGTGATCATGCGCGCCAAGATGCACGAGGAAGAAATCCGTCCGGGCCGGTTGGCTTTGGTCGTGACCGAGATCCCGTACCAGGTCAACAAGTCGACGTTGATTGAGAAAATCGCCCTTCTAGCACGCGAGAAGCGGCTCGACGGCATCAGCGACATGCGCGACGAGTCGGACCGCGACGGCATGCGCATCGTGATCGAACTGCGCAAAGACGCGATCCCGGACATCGTCAAGAATCACCTGTACAAGCTGTCGCAGTTGCAGCAGACGTTCGGCGTCAACATGGTAGCGCTCGTCGCCGGGCGCCCACGCCTGCTCAACCTCAAGGAGTGCATCGGCTATTACGTCGAGCACCGCCACGACGTAGTCGTCCGCCGGACGCAGTTCGAGTTGCGCAAAGCCAAGGAGCGTGCGCACATCTTGGAGGGCCTGACGATTGCGCTCGACCACTTGGACGCCGTCATTGCCATCATCCGGGGCAGCGCCGACACCGACGCCGCGCGCGTCAACCTGATCGCGGGCGTCTTCCCCTCGAAGCTGACGACGCAGCAACTCGAACGCTTGGGACTGCCGACCGATGGTGAGCCGATGTTCGGCTTGTCGGAAGCGCAAGCCGACGCCGTTCTCGCGCTTCGCCTATCGCGGCTTTCCGGATTGGAGCGCGCCAAGATCGAAGCCGAGTACGCCGAAGTGCTGGCCGAAATCGCCCGCTTGGAAGGCATCCTGGATTCACGCAGCGAGCGCATGGCGATCATCGTCAGCGAACTGACCGACGTACGCGAGCGCTTCGCCGATCCACGCCGGACAGTCATCGACTACCACGGCGGCGGCGACTTCATCATGGAGGACATGATCGACGACGAGCAGGTCGTCGTCACGATCTCGCATCAGGGCCTGGTCAAGCGTACCAGCCTGGTCGAATACCGCACGCAGGGACGCGGCGGCGTCGGCAGCCGAGGCGCCGGAACGCGCGACGAGGACTACGTCGAGCAACTGTTCTCGTGCTCCAACCACGACTACCTGCTCTTCTTCACCGACAGCGGCAAGTGCTTCTGGCTGCGCGTGTTCGAGATCCCCGAAGGCACGCGGACCGGCAAAGGCCGCAGCATCCGCAACCTGATTCAGATCGACGTCGACGATAGGGTCCGCGCCGTGCTGGGCATCAAGAAGGCCGATTTCGAGAACGAGGAGTTCTTGGAAGACAACTACGTCTTGATGGCAACACGCAACGGACTGGTCAACAAGACCTCGCTCGAAGCTTTCAGCCGCCCGCGCAGCAACGGCATCATCGCCATCGCCATCGACACGGGCGATCAGCTACTCGACGCGCGCAAGACCAACGGCGACTCGCACGTCATGCTCGCCTGCTCAGGCGGTCGCTCGATCCGCTTCCACGAGCAAGACGTCCGGGCGACGGGACGCGGCACGCGCGGCGTACGCGGCATGACGCTGCTCGACGGCGAAACGCTCGTCGGGATGATCGTGATGGAAGGTCATGACGAGGACCGCGACGTGCTCACGATCTCGGCCAACGGCTATGGCAAGCGCACCAAACTGGGCGAATACCGCGCCCAGAGCCGAGGCGGCAAAGGCATCATCACGATGAACACGACCACCAAGACCGGCGCTCTCGTTGCCCTGAAAGCGGCGACGGACGAGCACGACCTGATGATCGTCACGTCCAACGGCACGATCATCCGCATGGATGCAAGCAGCATCTCGACGCTGGGTCGCAACACGCAAGGCGTCCGGCTGATCTCGCTGCGTGCCGGAGACGCCATTGCCGACGTCACGCCGCTGATCGTCGAAGATGTGGAAGAAGGCAACGAAGCCGCTGAAACCGAACTGGCGCCGGGCATCGTCGCAGAACACGTCGCGATGGACGAGGCTGACACGGTCGCCGGAGAAGCTATCGAAGACGTAGCGCCCGACGAAGAGGCGTAGATCGCCAAGACGCTACTTCACCAAAGGACTGGCCGAGACTCTTCGGCCAGTCCTTTTTTGCGTATACCATGAAGAGATTGGAGGGCTATTTGCTGAGAGGATGCTTAAGTCTGCGATAGATCGCCCGATAGCGCGGACACCTCCCCCCAACTTCTCTGCGCTATGACCTCATCTCGCTGGCTCAAGCACCGCATCATCGCTGCCTTCTCGATCATCGCCATTCTAGCTACAGGCTCGCAGATCGTTGTTCAGCACCTGATTCGGCAGAATGAGACGACGGCGCGTGTACTCAACGAATCGGGCAGACAGCGCATGCTGAGTCAGCAATCGGCAAAAGCGCTGCTTCGCGCATCGACGACGGAAGGAATCATTCGGATGGAACACCTTTCCGAAGCCCAAGCCGCTTTACTCCGGCTCAACGACATGCACACGGCGCTGACGACGCGCGACGCATCGCTCGGACTGGAAGGCAGCAACAGCGAGACCATCGGTCATCACCTCGCCGAGGTCACGCTGGCGCTCGGTCAACTAGATGCAGCGTCTTCCCAACTGATCGCACATCTGAACACATCGACGGAAGCGACTCCGATGCGGCTGCTCTCGGGCGTACAGGTCGGCGAGCGGGCATTTCTCAGTGCAATGGATGGACTGGTGTACGAATACGAGGCCGAGTCGCTAGCCCAGGCTCACACGTTCGAGCAGGTCAAACTGGGGCTGTTTGCGGCGATGCTACTGACGCTCGTTGGCCTGCTGACACTCGTGATGCGTCCCGGGATCCTCCAAATCCACCGGCTGGTGCGAGTTATGGAACGGGCGACGGCACAGGCTGAGACCACGAGCCACGAGCTAACCCAGGCCAACGAGCAGTTGATGAACGCGCGCGCTGATGCCGAGGCGGCGCTGCAGGCACGGCGCGAGTTCCTATCGGTCGTCAGCCACGAGATGCGGACGCCGCTCAACGGCATTCTGGGCATGGCGCAGGCGATGGAGGGCACGACGACGACGCAGGATCAGGTCGACTGTTTGACTGTCATCCGGCAGAGCGGCGAAAAGATGCTCGACACCGTCAGCCACATTCTCGACTATGTGGATGCGCCGCACCGATCAAGCGGGTCGGACCGCATAGAAGTCCGCCAGCTAATCGACGCCGTGATGCGGGAAACGGCCCGTATGCCCGAATCCGCTGGACTCGAACTGAGCGCCCGCATCGGTCCCGACGTACCGCACTTCGTCTCGGGCGACGCGACGCGCCTGCGCACCGTCCTGCTGCACCTGCTCGCCAACGCCGTCACGTTTACCGAAACCGGATCGGTCACGCTGCTCGTCGACACGCACTACGGAGCCGATGAACTCAACTTCGTCGTACGAGACACCGGAGCAGGCATCGAGCCGACACAGATCGACCAGATCTTCGACCCCTTCTATCAGGGCGACGGCACAACCGCACGTAAAGCTGACGGCCTGGGGCTGGGGCTAAGCATCGTCCAGCGGATCGTCCACGCGCTGGGTGGACGCGTAACGGTCCGAAGCGTCACAGGCGAAGGCACCGACGTATCGTTCTTCTTGCGACTGCCCGAAGTCGTCACGCCACGGCGCGAAGCGCTGCGCGGACGGCGCGTCCTCATCGCCGGAGGTACGGCGCCTTCGCGCCAGGACCTAGCGCACCTGCTACGGGACTGGGGCGTCCACACCTACTGCGTCGGTTCGCCCCACGATGCCCTGGCCGCGCTCGAACCCGACTCGGATTTCGACGCCTTTCTTCTCGACTCGCCCGTCTCCCAGGAAGAGTCCGGCGACACCCTCATCGCCGATCTGGACGCACGCCTTCCCGACGTGCCCGCTATCCTGCTGGGGTCGGATGCCGACTCAGACCGCGCGCTGCCCGACGGAAGCACGCTGCTCCGCAAACCCGTCGACGCTGACGACCTATACGAAACGCTCAGCCGGTCGATCGCAGCTTCTGCTCTGCGCATTTTGCAGCCGATTCGGACTGCGACGCCGCACACGTTCGAGGCGATTCCGGGTATGGCGCGCGTACTCGTCGCGGAAGACCACGCGGGTCAGCGCGCCGTCATCGTTCGCACGCTAGAAGGCTTGAACACGCAGGTGTATTCGGTCAGCAACGGACTCGAAGCCGTCGAAGCGTTCGAGACGGGCGCCTTCGACCTGATCTTCCTCGACATCCAGATGCCTGTCATGGACGGACTGACGGCGGCACAACTCATCCGTCGCGAAAGCCCATCGGCTCGTATCATCGCCTTGACGGGCATGGCGGGCCAGACCAGCCGTTCGATCTTCTCCGACGCAGGATTCGACGCGCTGCTCTTCAAACCACTCAAGCGCGAAGCCGCTGCCGAGTTGATCGCCCAGGCGATGCAAGCGCGCGAAGCATCCGTTTCGACGCCGCTGGTCACACGCGCGACGGTCGTCGTCCGGTAGCTACCGCCTGCCAAACTCGGCGATACGCACGCGCTGCGTCTCCTCGATGCGATAGGAAAACCCACGTCCTCTACGCTCGACGACAAACACCCCACGCGCACGACGACGCTCGACGACATCGAGTCCGCCGTGCCGCAGGTAGGTCGCCTCGATGATCAGCGGCTCACCGGCACGCGGCGGCTCCAACCGAGCACGCGACCGAACCAGCCGCGCCTCCCCGCGCGCCGTTAGCCACACCGACAGACTGTCGCTTGTACCGGTTTCGGATCGCTCGTCCGGACGCCGCGGAAAGGAAAAGTCGTAGCGCCACCACGCGCCGTCGCGCACGGGCTGGCCGGAGTGTTGCAGCCTCAGGATGGCACGCGCAGGCGAGAGATGCTGAGCGATTACGCGCTGCAGCGGCGGGAGCTTGCGCATGGGATCGAGCCGGGCGACGCGGTGCGCGTCGACTTCGCGCCCATCAATGTGCATCGGCC
>CAXBBB010000212.1:0-5164 GCA_963973615.1 uncultured Rhodothermales bacterium
CACTTCGCAAACAACAACGTCAATTCGAATCCCGCCCTCCAGAGAGGACGCGGAATCGGCTGGCGTGCGTAGCAGCACCCGCTAGCTTTCCGAAGCGACCTCTCCACAACCGGAGGGGTCGCTTTTTTCGTTTCGGCCCCTCGCACCCACCCAACGCCATGTGCTCCATCCTCGGCCTACTCGACCTCGCAGGTGATCCGTCGGCTGCACGCGCGACCGCTCTTCGTCTCTCCAAAACGCAGCGCCATCGCGGTCCCGACTGGTCCGGCATCCACGCCACCGGCACGTCCGTCCTCGCCCACGAACGCCTGGCTATCGTCGACGTGCAGGGCGGAGCGCAGCCGCTCGTATCGCCCGACGGCCGCCACGCGCTCGCCGTCAACGGGGAGATCTACAACCACCGCGCGCTGCGCGCCGGGCTGGCCGAGCCGTACGCGTTCACGACCGAGTCCGATTGCGAGGTGTTGCTTCCGCTCTTCCGCCAACGTGGAGCGGACTTTCTGAACGACTTGGTCGGCATCTTCGCTTTTGTCCTGGTCGACACGCAGACGGGCGACTGGCTGATTGCGCGCGATCCGCACGGCGTGATGCCATTGTACACGGGGCGAGATGCCGACGGCACGCTCTACGTCGCATCCGAGATGAAGGCGCTGACGGAGGTGTGTACGCAGGTGGAGGTGTTTCCGCCCGGATGCGTCTGGCAGAGCGGAGAGGAAACGCCCTCGCGCTACTACGATCCTGCGTGGACCGACTTCGAGGCGGTGGAGGGCAACGCCGCCGATCCCGCTGCGGTGCGGCAGGCGCTCGAAGCCGCCGTCAAGCGTCAGATGATGGCCGACGTGCCCTACGGGGTCCTGCTCTCGGGAGGGCTCGACTCGTCGATCATCGCGGCGACGGCCAAGCGGTTTTCGGCTACGCGCGTCGAGGATGACGATCAGTCGCAAGCGTGGTGGCCCAACCTGCACTCGTTCTCTGTCGGTCTGGAAGGCTCGCCTGACTTGGCGGCCGCTCGTATCGTCGCCGACCACATCGGGACGACGCACCACGAGTTTCACTTCACGGTCCAGGAGGGAATCGACGCGCTGTCGGATGTGATCTACCATTTGGAGACGTACGACGTGACGACAATCCGGGCCGCAACGCCGATGTACCTGATGGCGCGCCGGATTCGGGCGATGGGCGTTAAGATGGTGCTCTCGGGCGAAGGCGCCGACGAACTGTTCGGCGGCTACCTCTACTTCCACAAGTCGCCCGACGCGCGAGCGTTTCACGACGAAACCGTCCGCAAGCTGGCCCGCCTGCACAGCTACGACTGCCTGCGTGCGAACAAAGCGATGGCCGCTTGGGGCATCGAAGCCCGCGTTCCGTTCCTCGATCAGCGCTTCGTCGATGTGGCGATGACGCTTGACCCATCCGCCAAACGTCCCGCGGGTCGCATCGAGAAGTACATCCTGCGCGAGGCGTTCGCGGACGTTCTCCCCGAATCCGTTGCGTGGCGTCAGAAGGAGCAGTTTTCGGACGGCGTCGGCTACGGGTGGATCGACGGCCTGCGCGACCACGCTCAGACGCAGGTCACCGACGACCAACTCGCCAGGGCCGCCTACCGCTTTCCGATCCACACGCCGGACACCAAGGAAGGCTACTTCTATCGGACGCTCTTCGACGCGCACTATCCCTCTGACGCCTGCGCTCGGACAGTCCCCGGCGGAAAGTCCGTCGCCTGCTCGACGCCCGAAGCCATCGCGTGGGACGCCTCGTTCGCCAACTCCGCCGATCCCTCGGGGCGTGCCGTTGCGGGCGTCCACGCTCAGGCGTACACATAGTCACAAGCCGGAATACAAAACGCCCCGCCGAACGTGTGTCGGCGGGGCGTTTTGCGTGGGCGACGTAGCGTGCTACGTCGCTACTGGAGTGCGGGCGCGTTCAGGCGTCGGCGGGGAGGCGGATTTGCTGGCCGGGGTAGATCTTGTCCGGGTCCTCGATGACTTCCTTGTTGGCGTCGAACAGGTCGCGCCACTTGTTGGCGTCGCCGTAGTGGGCTTTTGCGATTTTAGAAAGCGAATCGCCCTTCTCGATGGTGTAGAAGCGAGCCTGCTGCTCTGGCTCGTTCGAGGCGACGGTCAGATTGTCGTCGACCTGCTCCACGCCTTCGATGTTGCCCGCGACGAGAGTGGCTTTCTGCTTGGAAGCGTAGTCGCGCGCTTCCCCTTGTAGGGTAGCCTTGCCGTTCGAGTAGAACACGCCCAAGCCGGTGATAGCGCTGCCCATTGCGCGCGCTACTTCGTTCTGGATCTGTTGTGAAGTAGGTTCGGGCGTGTCGGTCGAGACTTTTTTGCCTTTGTTTTTGAGAAAGTCGAAGAGACCCATAGAAATCAGGAGGTTAGGTGAAGTAGTCAAATGCCACGCGACCCGGAAGCGTGCTGTTCCACTCGGGATGTCCCGTTCGCGCGTACTTTGCCGCTCCCATTTGGTTGATCCATGTACCGTCTGCTGCTCGTCGCTCTGTTCTTCGTTGGTTGCTCGGATGAACCCACATCGCCCTTACCTAGCGATCCCGTTGGGATCGACACCGTCGCGGTGACACACGAGCAAGCGGCATTGTGGGCTGGACGGTACACGTTTGAGGACAGCGGTGACGCAGGGTTGTGGAATCACGTGCTGAACCTAACCACCCCCGACTCGGCGACCGCCTTGACCGGCACGTACGCTGTCGACGGTCCCCAAACGCTGGCGCGGATGGACGTGCGCGGTAGCGTGTGGGGCGACAGTATGTCCGTCGTGCTCACTGATTACGCACCCGGAAACGCGCTTGAGACGGCAGCACCGGGATCCGTGCTATTCGTACTTGTCCGCGCGCCTGAGCGCCCCGCGCTGCTTGAAACGCGGTGGAAAGCCGTACGCCCGTTGGGGAGGGCTGTCGTGGAGGGCGGCGCTGCGTTCCGTCGATCCGCCGAGTTGGTGGTCGAAGCGGGCGGATTGCGCGTCGTCAACCCGATCACCGGCTCGGCGCGTCCGTTACCGTTTGGCATGACGCAGAGCAGTCTGATGCAGGCGCTCGCTCCGGTCCGAGGAGAGGCCGACGAGCAGGGCCTCAACGAGGAATGTGGTGCGGGTCCGCTGGGCTACGCAGGTTGGCACGATGGCTTGAGGCTCCAGTTTGCGAACGATCGCTTTGCCGGGTGGTCCCTCGGCAGCCCAGTTGAGGCCGCGACGCGAACGACGGAGAAGCGGCCGACGACGATGGCTGGCATCGGCTACCGTTCGACCTGGACCGACGTGCAGGGGCCGTACGCCGTATCATCGGTCGATCAAACGTCGCTCGGATGGGAGTTCAGCATCGGGGACGACCTGTTCGGCCTGCTCGACAGCGAACCTGGGGACAGCGCCCACGTCGACCTGCTGTGGAGCGGCGTCACGTGCTTCTTTCGCTGAACACGCGTAGCATCAGTCAAAGCCGATTCCGAAGCCGAAGCCCACAAATGTCGCGTCGAGGGTGCCTCCCTGTGATTCGCCTTCGCCGCTGTCGGTGCGCTGGTCCAGGAAGAAGCGACCGATAAGCCTCGGCGATCCGACGAACGTCTCGATGTCCGAGAAGCGCTACGACACGTCGGTCATCACCTTGAGTGCGCGGCCGGACAGCGCTTGCGAACTGGATTCGAAGCCCCACGCATACGAGACGGTCGTCAGCCCCGTCACGTTCAAGACAGGTGTATCGAAGGCGTACGTCGCCTGAAGGCCCAGATGGAGCCGGGGCTGCTCGTGCCGACGCCTAAGATGAGCGCCATGGTGCCCGATAAATCGAGGCGCTGAGAGCATACCACTGCCCACGTCGTCGAAGTCGACGAGATAGCCCCCGGCCACGTAGAATGGAGTCGACGTACCGCTCGATGTGGTGACGGCTCCGTTCTTCTCGTACGTCAGGTCGTGCGAGACGGCGAAAAAGGGAAAGCCTATGAAGAGGTTGTCGCTGGGAGTCAGCAACCCCTGCGCCGAAGCGGAAAGCGGGGTGAAGGCGAGAAGTACCAGGAGGGCAGAGCGCATCGGCATAGTGTGGGAGACACCTGAAACGTAGACCTCGCCGCCCGCCCGCTGCATCGCCGGATCCGGGTATATGAGAAGGTGCCTACGCAAAACGCCCCGGCCTCTCACGCGAGAAGCCGGGGCGTTCCATGTACGCTTGGAGTGGTCAACTCGACGGATCGGCTGGCGTGTTGCGGTTGACTGTGCGCTCGTTCTCGGGGTACGGCAGGAAGTTGCGGACGCGAGCGAAGCTGCTGAACGAAGGGCTCGCAGGAGGGGCAGCCTGCCCGAGCCGCCGGCTGTCCTCCAGGCTGAGGCCCGTCGCGAACAACTCGATGCGGCGCTGGCGGAAGATCTCGTTCAGCAGGGCCTGCTGATCCGTCGGCCCGGAATACGCTGGCAGACCTGCGTTGATGCCGAGCGGGTCGTCGGTGTCGGTGCGGACGGCGTTGATCTCGGTGACGGCCTGGCTCGCCTGTCCCTGACGCGCGAACGCCTCAGCACGGATCAGTCGCATCTCGTCCGGGATGTAAGCGGGAATCGCCTCGCCCTGCGCATCGTAGAATCCGAGCACGACGCGCGTGGGCAACCCCGACACGATTCCGGGACCCTCGGGCGCGTCGCCGCCGAGGTAGAAAGCGGCGCGTCCATCGGCGGTATTGACGGTGAATGTGTTGGGATCCAACCCGAAGTTGGCGACGGCGCGCAACGTGGGGTCAGGCGCATTGGTTTGGCCCCAGAGCGGGTTGTCGTTCGGGGCAATGGCGTCATAGGGGAAGAACGACACCGGCTCGCCTCCGCTCAGTGCTGCCGATGCGAACTGGGCCGCCTGCTCGTTTTGGCCGAGCATCAGGGCGAAACGAGCAGCATAGGCGTCGATGGTGTTGCCCAAAAAGAACTGCGTCGTGCCGTACACTCGCGTCTTGAAGTCGGCGGATGGTTCGGCTCCTCCTCGCGCCTGACGTGCCTGATCGAGCAAGTCGAGGGCGCGCTGCAGGCCCTGAGCGCGTGGGACGAATTCGGACTGTCCACCTTGTCCGTCGATGTCGACAGGGAAGGACTCGTAGAACATTGCCAGCGTGCCCAATGCGGCAGCGCGGTAGAAGTAGGCTGTAGCCAGCAACTCGTCTTCGACGGATCCTCC
>CAXBBB010000213.1:0-5144 GCA_963973615.1 uncultured Rhodothermales bacterium
GTTCGTCAGCTACGGCACGTGCGACATGACGCGCGCAGCCGTTCACCTGCTACGCCAGTTCGAGCCGACCCTCCCGATCACCGTCGTCGACAATGCCTCGCCCGACGACACCGTCGCCCGGCTGCGTGCTGACGCCAACGCACTAGCTCCCTTCCGCCTTTCCCATGGTATAAACTGGCACCACGGACCAGCACTGGATGCGGCGATGCACGCCACGTCTGCACGGCGACTGCTGATCCTCGACACCGACACGTTCATCTGGCGCTCGGGTTTGGCCCAGGCGATGACCGACCGCGCCGAGCAAATGAATGCGTGGGCTGTCGGCCACCTGCTACACGTCGATGGCGACGGCTTCAACGTCGATGCTCCGAACGGAACGCCGTACGTCCATCCGCACTGCGCGTTGATCGACACAGCCGCGTATCAGACGCTGGCTCGGGCCTAGAAGCACGGCGCACCGTTCGTCCGCACGATGGAATCGGCTCACGCGCGAGGACTAATCATGTCGGATTTCCCCGTCGCCGAGTATGCCTACCACATCGGGCGTGGAACGGTCAACCAGTACGGGTATGGGCTGGGCGCCCGGAGCCGATGGAAGCAGGCTATCCGCGCGATTCGCCGACGGGTGCTGCAAGGGTAGGCGGCGTCAGTTGCTGTTGTAGACCGTCCAGACTTTGGCGTCGCCCGACGCGATGCGGATGTTTCGCCGCTCGACCTGCTTGCCGTCACGCATCTTGGCGCGGAAGTCCCAGCAGCCCGCGCTGATGGTAAACCGCTTGCGGCTGCCCGAACTGATCACCTCGGATCCGCCCAACTGATCTTCGCCCCAGCTGTCGCTGCTGCACGACGACGCGTAGAAGTAGAAAATCGACTGACCGGTCTCGTTCGCCACCTCAATGATGCCGCCACTGCCTCCGCTACTGCTGTTCGAGTTGGAGGCGTAGCGCGCAGGCGAGCTGCCCATGCAACCCGAGAGGAAGAGGACGACGAACAGGAGCGAGGCGAAGCGGCGCATGAGGAGAGGGGGTTGAATGCGCCTTTAAAAAGCGTACTCAACCCCCCTCTCCGCTATCCCAAGATCAGGGGATTTGCGTGCAGTCCCGCCCGTCGTCAGACGCTCGGCACTTCTCCGTTGTCCTTGGCGCCATTACCGATCTTGCGCGGAGCCGACGCCTGGGCCAGCATCCCGGCGATGTCGACTCCGGTCGACGCGCGTAGGCTTTCGAGTAGCGCGGGCGTGGCTCCGGCGATCTGACTCATCACGGCGGGCACGCCCTGCCCGTTGCCGCCGCTGTCGACGACCGTCAGCTTGTCGATTTTGAGGTTGTCGACGGTTTTGATGACCTCCTTGAGGATCTCGGGCAGCATCTGGATCAGGAAGAGGCGCTCGGCATCGTCGCCGGCGGCTTTCCACAGCTCCATCTTTTCGCGCAAGACGGCAACTTCGGCATTTCCGCTCTCGGTGATCTTGGCCGCGTCGCCCTTGGCGATTTCCATCAGCGCCTGGCGCTGGGCTTCGGCCTTGATAACCGTTCCGGCACGTTCGCGCTTCTGCATGAGCAGGATCTCTTGCTCGGCCAGTTCCTGCTCGGCCTGAGCTTCGGCGACGCGCGCCGCCATGCCCGCACGAGCTTCCTCGGCCTGACTCTTGGCGTCGAGTTGCGCCCGGACGATGCGCACTTCGTTCTCGGCCTCGGCAACCGCCAGATCCGCCCGCGCCTGGGCGACCTTGGCCTGCTCCATCTTCTTGGCTTCAATTACTTCGGCTGCCGAAATGATATGCGCCGTTTGCTGCCGACCGATCGCATTGAGATAGCCCGTATCGTCGTCGATCGACTGAATCTTGAGCGTGTCCAGGTGCAGCCCCAATGCCGACAAGTCCTGATCGGCTTCGTCGAGCAGCTCCTTGGCAAACTTGAGCCGATCCTCGTTGACCTCTTCGGGCGTTAGCAGCGCGAGGACGCCTCGCAGGTTGCCCTCGAGCGTCTCCTTGGCGATCATCTGCACCTCGGCGAGATCTTTTCCCAGCAGCCGCTCGACGGCGTTGCTCAACTCCGGCTCCTGCGACGCGATCTTGACGTTAGCAATCGCACGCACCTGGAGCGGAATACCGCCTTTCGAGAACGCGTTGGTCACCATCAGGTCGAGCGGAAGCGTCCGCAGGTCGAGGCGGTCGACTTCTTCGATCACGGGAATCCGAAAACCCCTCCCGCCCTTGATCGTGCGATAGCCACGCGTCGTGCCGTCCGGCATCTGGCGCTGCTGACCCGAAAAAATCAAGATCTCGTTGGGCTGGCAGATCTTGAGGTTCGCCTTGATAAACTGCAAAACGACGAGCATGGCGACGATGATGACGCCTGCGATGACGAGGGCTTCGGTCATGACGGTGGGGATGTAACGAGAAGGAGAAAGCGCCTACGAAGCGTGAGTAGTAAAGGTACGCGGCACAACGAGTTGTGAAGACGATTTCAAGGTCCGTCAGACCGGCGTGACCGTCCAGAACGTGAGCCAGAACAGCAAGTAGCGATAGAACAGCGTCGCGACGATGAGCAGACCGGCGATGTTGATTCCCAGGATCGGAGGACTCGCGAGAACAACCGATCGCCACGCCGACGCTCTGCCCCCCAACTCGTAGGCTCGTCGCAGCGCCAGAAACAGGTAGATGCCGACAAACCACAACGTGTGCGTTTCACTGATGTACGATGCCACACCGCGGGGCAGTACCTCGTAGACGCCTCCAGCCAACACCCAGCCGTACAAGAGCAGCCAAGCCGACATGATGACCAGAAGCTGCCAGGCCATAAGGTGGGTCGCGAACACCAGATGATCGGCCAACGGTCGGCGCGGCAGGAGGGCTTTGAGGAATAGCGCCAAAAGCGGGATCAGCAAGATCACGAGCGATCGTGCGTACGTGCTGCTCTGCTGGTTGAATCGCCGTTCGTAGGCGCGGAAGGACTCGGTCTGAACAAGCGTTTCGTAGGGCTGAGCGTCGAGGTTCAGCCGCGCGGCGACGCGGTCAGGTAGCCTAGCGGCCTCGCTGTATCCCTGACGCGAAATCTGCGAACGCAGGTCGGTGTTGTACCCTGTAAATCCGGTGTAGGGCTGGGCGATGAAGTAGACGAGGTTACACAGCAAGAATACGCGCAGTGGCGTCAGATAGGGTCGGCGTCGCCCGGCGATGTGCTCGGCCGTCAGCGCGCCGGGGCGAAAGACGAGCAGCCGAAACGTCCGCCAGAACGTGCCGTCGAGGTTAAATGCCGATCCCAGCATGTCGCCGACGAAATGCCGAACCGTTCGGTCGCCCGGTGCCATGCGCTTCTCTCCGCACGCGTGGCAGTACGACCCCTGCAACCGCTCGCCGCACGTCACGCAAATGTTGGACGAGTGGCGGTCGGCGGAGGAATCGGTCACGTCAGTTGGCGATGCGGACCTGAGCGATGCCGTCTTCCATCTGCACGACCACGACTTCGTCGCCCAACTCGAACGTGTCGGGACCACCCAGCGAAGCCGCACGCACGCGGTGGCGTCCGGCTCCGGTCGTGACAACGACGGCGCCGCGGTCCTCGACGCCGAACGGAACGACGACGCGCGCCGTCCGCCCGATCAGCAGCGCATCGACGCCGGTATCCGCCGAGACGTGCGCGTGCCCGATGGTTTTTATCGCGTACGTCCCTCCTGCCGAGACGATGAGCCCGGTTGCCGCCGCAAGAATGGCCACGAGCGGCTCACTCGTGCCGAGGTAATGGAGCAGCACGCCCGTCAGCCCGAATGCGGCAGACAGCAAGAGGACGGCGCGCAGCGAGATCAGATCGCCTGCCGAGAAGCCGCCGCCCGACGCTACGTCGCCTGCATCCGCGTCGAGGTCCAAGTCCAGGTCCAGATCGGCATCCGCGTCGAAGTCCAGATCCGCGTCGCCCGCGTCCGCATCGCCGCCGAAGAGCGAGAGGCCGACAAAGAAACCGCCGACGAGTAGGGCAATCCAGTAGAGCGTGAGCATGGCGAGAGACGGTCGATCTGTGGCCAAGATAGCCGATTACTCGCGCGCGTCAGTCGTTCAGTCCGTCGCCGATGAGGGGGACGAAGCGGAAGGCACCCGCTTCGGTTTCGTCGAACGTCGTCGGCCCGGTGCGTACGATGCGCAGCATGGTCTGCACGCCACCCTGCTCGCCGACAGGAATGATCAGCCGCCCGCCGATCTTGAGCTGCTCCATCAGCGCGCGCGGAACCGACGTGCCGCCCGCCGTCACGAGGATGGCATCGAATGGAGCGGCTTCGGGCCAGCCCAGCGTACCGTCGCCCCAGCGCAGGTGCATCGTGTAGCCCAGGCGTTCGAGCAGGTCAGCGGTGCGCGTGTGGAGCGGCTCGTGGCGTTCGATGGAGTACACGTCGGCGCCCAACTCGGCGAGGACAGCGGCTTGAAACCCGCTTCCGGTTCCGATTTCTAAGATGCGCTCGCCCGGCTGCACGTCGACCAGAATCGTTTGGGCGGCGACGGTCGACGGCTGCGAGATCGTCTGTTTCAAGCCAATAGGTAGCGCTTCGTCGCGGTAGGCGCGGACGTGCAGGGCCTGGTCGACGAACTCGTGGCGTGGCACGCTGGCGACGGCATCCAAGACACGCTTGTCCGTCAGCCCGCGTGCGCGGAGTGTGTCGATGAGCGCCATTCGGCGGCGGGCGTAGCGGTCGGCCATGGCAGGATCAGAGTTCGACGGGTGTGGCTTCCTCACGCGTGGCGCCCAGCGCTTCGGACAGGTAGGCGCGCAGTTGCTCCTCGGTCACGTCGCGCGTGAGTTGGCCGTTCCAGCCAATCGACACCTGGCCGGTCTCCTCGGACACCACGACGATGAACGCGTCGGTTTGCTCTGCTAGCCCGAGTGCGCTGCGGTGGCGCAGGCCCAGGTTCGGGTCGATGTTGACGCGCTGCGTTACGGGCAAGATGCAGCGCGCCGCTTCGATCAGTTCGTTGCGCACGATCACAGCGCCGTCGTGGAGCGGGTTCTGGCCATAAAAAATGGTCAGAAGCAAATCGTGCTGGAGTTGAGCGCGCAGGATCGTGCCGGTCTCAGCGTACGAGCGCAGCCCGGTCGAGCGCTCGAACGCGATCAGCGCACCGATGTGACGGCGGCTCATCTCGACGACAGCGG
>CAXBBB010000214.1:0-5129 GCA_963973615.1 uncultured Rhodothermales bacterium
CTCGCCTTTCATCAGGCGAGTCGCACGATCGAGCCGGCGACGCACTTCGCGCTCGTCGGCATAGCAGAGTTCGACGTTGCCGCCGAGCAGTTCGACCGCCTCGATCACTTCAGGAGACGACGGGTCATGCGTCGCCAGCACCAATCGCTGCGCGCGTGTCTGAGCATCGAACCCAAACTTGTAGGGCAGCAGGCCCAACGTCAACGTGCGCTGGAGCACGTCAGGTGTCATCAGCCCCAGAACGGCCTGCACAAACTCATCCTTGGGATGGGCTCCCATCTCGGCGAGCGGATACCCCTGTACGCGCGCTGCGATCTCGTACGTCTTGGCCCGATCGACGCCGTCCATCGTCAGCAGCACACGCCAAACCGGTCGGTCGCCAGACGCATACCGCCGCGCCTGTTCTGCCTGCTTCAACCGTACGCCGCCCGAGTTAACGAGCGCCTGAGTAATCGGATCGTCCCCAAACCGATCCGCACCAGCACGTCCCGGCATCGCGCGCTCGTCGAGGACGGCGGTGTCTTCCTTGCGAAAGGGATTGGAGAAGAATCGGCTCATGGGAGGCGGGGTACAGCGGCGGGTCTACAGGTCTTGTATCAGCAGCGAGCGGAGTTTTCTTAAGGGGTGAGGATGTGACAGTTGAGTTTCGAGTGGAAGACGGAGTGCAACCTCTCTTTGCTCAGGCAGAAGAGGTGTCAGGCCAGTGCGTGTCGAGCGATGAGAACAGCCTATCAGTAGCTGTTCTGCATGTCCTGCGCCGACGGCTGGACGAGCGCGATTTCGGACGAGACGAGTGTGAGGAAAATGATGGCGAGCGTGATGAAGACAGCGATCGCGGTCTGGATCGACTCGACGGTCGTGGCGAGTTTGAGCGTCGTCTCTTTTTCGTAGTAGTTGGCCATTTGCTCGGCGCTGTTCTTCACGTTGCCCGTCTCGGCGCCACTGCGGAAGCGGGCCAGCGCCATCGTCGTGAACACACCCGACGCCTCCATCGCTTTGACCAGATCGACCCCGCGCGCCACCATGAGCGGGATCGTGATGGTCTTGATGCGCTGCTCCATGTAGCGGTTACCGCACGCCTCGGCCGCAATCTTGATGACCGCGATGTTGTCGCCAGCGCCGCTGTAGAGCACCGAGAACACGCGGCAAAACACCTCGATGTTGAGCTTGTGCAGCAGCGACCCGATGATCGGTAGCCGGATCAGATTGCGATGGATAAACATCTCGCCTTTGTCTGATCGGACAAACAGGATCCCTGCGACGGTCGTGATCACGAGGACGGCGAGAACAAGCGGCCAGCCGGTATCCATCCAGTTGGCGAACGCAAGCGACTTGGTGCTCAGATACGGCAATTCGACGCCCAGGTCGGCCATCAGACCGGCGGTTTGCGGGATGATCGTCCACAGATACCACACCATCACGCCGATCAGCGCAATGACGGTCAACGCGGGCGTGATCATCGCGCTCTTGATGTTTTTCCTGAACTCGTCCTTGCGCTCCATGAAGCGGGCCGTGCTCTCGTAAATCTCCGCCATGTTGCCGCTCTGACTCGCGATTCCCAACATGTAGGCGGTGAACTTGCCCAGCATGTGCTGGTGCTTCATGAACGCTTGCTTGGCCTCCATCCCGCTCTTCAAGTCGGCGTTCAAGTCGCGCAGCACCTGCTTGAGACTCTTGCTCGATATGTCGTTGATGAGCAGGCCGAGGATTTCGTCAAACGGCAGCTTCTCACGTAGCAGGTTGGCCGACAGGCGGACGAACATGATCAAGTCCTGCGTCGGCGGCTTCATCTGGAAGCTGATCAGCTTCTTCTCGACGCGCAGGACTTCAAGTCCCATTTTCTCGAGCGCGCCTTTGACCTCCTCTTGCGCGTAGGCCTTCTGCTCGCCGCTGATCGTCTTCCCATTGGGATGGCGGACTTTGTACAGGAACGCGCGCCGCTGCTGCAACTCCCTGAGCGTAAATCGATGCTTCTCCGACAGTTCAGACACTTTGCGCTGCGCCTGCCGCTTGCTCGGAGCAAACACGGTACCCTGTACCGGCTGACCGCCGGGGCCGACGCCGTTGAAGCGAAACTCGGATACGGGCATGAGAGGAAAAAGCTGTGTGGGAAGAAGCCTCTTGGGTATCGGCACACGTGCGCTGCGACTTAAGGGCAGAGACCTTCTCAGAGATGGTCACCGTCTTGCGCGCATGCTCGTCACAAGCCGCTTGCAGGCAGACAGGTGCACAAAAAAAGAAGAGGCGACCTCCCGGGAAGGAGGTCGCCTCTTCAGAGCGAAGTGTCGCAGGACTTAGTTGTAGGTCCAGGTCACATCTTCTGGATCGCCACCCTTGACGACAGCCGTCGCATAGGTAGCCGTTCCGCAGCCATCGGCATCACGCGTTTCGATGGTGACGGTCGCTTTTCCGCTCACCCCTGCAATGGTCATACAGGCATTGGCGGTTTCGTACTTGGTGTCAACCGATCCCGCATCATCAGCGGCATTGCGGCCGATGTTCGACCACTTGAAGCCCTCGAAGCTGGTCGTGTCTTCGCCGCCGCCGCCGAACGGCTTGGGCTTGAAGTACCACGCCTGGATGTCGGTGATGGCACGGCTGGCGTCAGCGACCGTAGCGTCGGCTTTGGCCGAGGCTTTGCCTTCCGAGAAGGCTTGGATTCCGGCAACTGCGGCAATACCGACGATAACGATGCCGAGCACCAGGAGGAGGAGTTGTTGTTGTCCCATGGGTAGTTGCCGTAAGGCTGTTTGGGTGGAAGGATTGGGGTTGCGACTTCTTCCAAGTCCGCGCCCACGTTGGGAGGACAAGGGGTAAAGCCCTTCTGTACATGAGGTATCGACGGCTCAATCGGCTATTTAAGGGCCTCTCGATTTTTATTTTCGACTTTCCCCTTTCGCCTCCCACAGCCTACCTATTCCCGGATCAGTGGCATTCCTGCCTTGAACCTCATTCGACAGACCGTAACCATGTAATGGGATTGCGACGCGTGCCACTTGCACTACTTGGCTGCGTATCTCACAAGGCCAGCCTATAAGCGGGACTCTATATCACGTCCCGCGAATCCCATCACGTTCACCCTCACCTCCTCCCTCCATGGATAAGCCAGACCCAAAAATCGTCGTCGAAGAGATCAAGCTTAAAGGCAATCAGCTGATCGAAAAAGTCCGCAGCATCGCCGCTGACGGCAACGCCAAGCGCGTCATCATCCGCACGCCTGAGCGCACGCTGCTGGAGTTTCCCCTCTCGGTCGGCGTCGGCGGAACGGCTGCTGCCCTGCTGATCGCCCCGCAGCTCGCCGCCATCGGCGCCATCGCCGCGCTGCTGACCGAAGTCGAAGTCGTCGTTGAGCGTGAGCACCCTGCCGTGAGCGATATCATTGCCACGCCGGTAGCGACCAAACCGACCGATCCGGCCGACCTGTCCGGCAAGACGATGGGCGGCGTCTAAGCGCTCCCTCGCCTGACCTTCGGGCTGCTCGTGCATCTGCCGGGCAGCCCGTTTCCTTTTCTATTCCTGCATGACGCACCCTACCGCCCTTCCCGTCACCTTTGCCGACGTAGAAGCCGCTTCAGTCCGCATAGCCGGACGCGCGCACCGAACACCGCACGTCACCTCGCGCACACTCGACGAGCAGACCCAAGCTCAGGTCGTCCTCAAGTGCGAGAATCTGCAACGCAGCGGCGCATTCAAGTTCAGAGGCGCACTCAATGCTCTGCTGCTGCTGACAGAGGAGGAGCGCGCGCACGGCGTGCTGACCTACTCATCGGGAAACCACGCCGGAGCACTCGCGCTGGCAGGCCGTGAAATGGGCGTCGCGGTGACGGTCGTCATGCCCAGCGACGCACCGCGCATCAAGCGAGCGGCGACCGAAGGCTACGGTGCGCGCATCGTGACGTATAACCGGGAGACGGACGTGCGTGAACACATCGGTGCCGAGATCGCTCAGCGCGAAGGGCAAGTCGTCATCCCGCCCTACGACCACGCTGCTGTCGTCGCCGGAGCGGGAACGGCGGCGCTCGAATTGATCCACGACGCCGGACCGTTCGACGTACTCGTCGCCTGCGTCGGGGGTGGTGGCTTGCTTTCGGGAACGGCATTGGCGGCACGTGCCCTACTGCCCGAGTGCGAGGTCTGGGGCGTCGAACCCGAAACGGCTGACGACGCCAAGCGCTCGCTCGAATCGGGTACGATCCAGCGCACGCGCGAGCCGAAAACGATCGCCGACGGCGCCCGAACGCCCTACGTAGGCGACATCCCATTTGCCGTCATCCGCGAACTCGTCACAGGTATCGCGACGGTTTCGGACGACGATCTGATGGACAGTTTGCTCTTCCTGCTCCAGCGCATGAAACTCGTCTCCGAGCCGACCGGCGTACTCGGGTTGTCAGCCGTTCGTACCGGCAAGATCGACGTGCGAGGTAAGCGCGTCGGTGTCCTGATCAGCGGCGGCAATACGGACTTGGTCGACTTGCTGCAGGCGTAGGCTCCTGCGCGGACCTGGCAGGTCGACTTTGACCTGCCAGGTCTCCTTCTCTCTTTCCCGCGCCGCTCAAGCTCATGCCACGCACCCTTCTCCCCGTCACCGACGACCTGAGCGAAGCCAGTAGCGCGCATCTGTCTGACTTAAACCCCCGCCTCGACCGCCTCGTCGGCCGTTTCGAGACGCCTGATTTCATCGCCGACGATCCGATCTCCGTACCGCACGGCTTTACGGACCCTGACGACATCGCCGTGATTGGCCTGTTCGCAGCCCTCCTCGCGTGGGGGCGACGCGCCACGATCCTGAACAAACTCGCCGATCTGTGCGAGCGGATGCGCTACCGTCCCGCCGCCTTCGTCCTCACCTACGACGACGCCCGCGACGGCCCGCTGCTCGACGGATTCAAGCACCGCACGTTCAAATCCGGCGATGCCCGCGTCCTGACACGCAACCTGCGCCTGCTGATCGAGCGCCATGGAAGCCTCCAATCCGCCTTCGCCGATCACCTCTCTCCCTCCGACTCCGACATCGGCCCCGCGATCCAAGGCTTCTCCAACTCCATCCTGACGATCCACCCCGAAACGCCGACGCGCCTGCGCAAACACGTGGCTCGCCCCGCAACCGGCAGCGCCGCCATACCGTCACC
>CAXBBB010000215.1:0-5126 GCA_963973615.1 uncultured Rhodothermales bacterium
CCGCGAGGGCGGACGCACCGTCGGAGCCGGCGTCGTCTCCAAAATCCTCGACTAAGCAATCGTGCGAAGTCCTGCCTGGACTTCGTAGCTTAGGGGAGCCGTCCGCCTGGCGTGGCGGCTCCTTTTTCTTACCAGCGTAGCTCAATTGGCAGAGCACCGGTCTCCAAAACCGGGGGTTGTAGGTTCGAGTCCTACCGCTGGTGCAATCATCCGTATTCAAACAGATCCATGGCGAACAAAGCGACTTCGTATATCGAAGAGGTGCAGAAAGAGATGCAGAAAGTGTCGTGGCCTAAGCGCACCGAGCTGATCAACAACACGATCATTACGCTCGTGTCGGCTCTGGCTGTCGCGCTGCTCATCTTCGGCATGGACCGCGTCATTCAGACGGCCCTCGAATTCGTCTACGGAGTCTGAGATGCCTGTAGCCGACGTACGTAAATGGTACGTGCTCCGGACGTTTTCGGGACACGAGAAGAAGATCCGTGAGGCTCTTGAGCGTGAGCTCAAGCTCAATGGTGCCGAAGACAAGATTGCGGAGACGGTTATCCCAACCGAGACGGTCTTCGAGATGCGCAATGGGAAGAAGCGCACGCGTGAGAAGACGCTCTATCCTGGATACCTGTTCATCCACTCGACGCTCGACGCCGAACTCAAGCACATCATCAGTGGTTTGAACGGAGTGATGGGTTTTCTGTCGACGGGTGCCAACGGGGAGCCTGCCCCTCTCCGTCCTGACGAGGCCAAGCGTATGCTCGGTCGGATGGAGGAGAGCGAGCTGATGGGCGAGCAGCCCGAGGTCCCATACAACGTCGGCGACGCGGTCAAGGTGATCGATGGGCCGTTCAACAACTTCTCGGGCAACATCGAAGAGGTGTACCCGGACAAGATGAAAGTCCGCGTGATGGTGTCGATCTTTGGTCGCAAAACACCGCTCGAACTAGACTACGTATCGGTCGAGCGCGAGGACTGAGCTTTTGCTCAACTCAATCGGGCGCCACCTGGTGTCAGGAATGAGGATCGGTTTCGCCGAATCCTAGCACGAATCCTTGGATGCGGGCGCTACCTTACAGGCTCCGCTTTTTTACAGCACAACACTTCTGCGGGAGTCGGCGAACCCGACGATTGAACCGCACTACGCTCTATGGCAAAAAAGATCGACGGCTACATTAAGCTGCAAATCAAGGCTGGACAAGCCAACCCCGCGCCTCCTATTGGTCCCGCGCTCGGACAGAAAGGCGTCAACATCATGGAGTTCTGCAAGGCGTTCAACGCGCAGACTTCGGACCGCATGGGCCTCGTCCTTCCGGTTGTGATCACGGTGTTCGGCGACAAGTCGTTCTCGTTCATCGTTAAGAGCCCGCCGGCGGCGATTCTGCTCAAGCAGGCTGCCAACGTCAAGAGTGGCGCCGCTGACCCGCTTCGCGAGAAGGTCGGTAAGGTCACGTGGGACGATTGCCTCGAAATTGGCAAGCAGAAGATGGAAGACCTCAACGCGGCTAGCCCCGAAGGTGCTGCGGCCATGATCGCAGGAACGGCGCGTTCGATGGGTCTGGCCGTCGAAGGACGCCCCGCCTAATTCTACCGGCGCCCAGCGCCACTCACTGCGGGAGTCCCGATGAGGGACGGTTGCACCGCGAAATCCATACTTCAATGGCAAAAGGCAAGCGCTACCGCGCAGCCCTCAAACTGGTCGAGGAAGCAGGCGAAGGCCCGTTCTCGCTCGCCGATGCGTCTGCGCTGATCAAAAAGACGGCAGGTGCCAAGTTTACCGAGTCCATCGATATCGACGTGCGATTGGGTGTTGACCCGCGTCACGCCGACCAGATGGTCCGTGGCACGGTCACGCTTCCCAACGGAACGGGCAAATCGGTCCGCGTGCTCGTACTCGCCTCGCCGGGTAAGCAGCAGGAAGCCCGCGATGCCGGAGCCGACTATGTCGGTCTCGACGATCTGGTCAGCAAGATCCAGGACGAAAACTGGTTCGACTTCGACGTGCTCATTGCTACGCCCGACGTTATGGGTCAGGTAGGTCGTTTGGGGCGCGCGCTGGGTCCTCGTGGCTTGATGCCGAACCCCAAGAGCGGCACGGTTACGATGGATGTCGGCCAAGCGGTTCAGGACGTGAAAGCGGGTAAGATCGACTTTCGCGTCGACAAGAACGGCGGACTGCACACGTCGATCGGCAAGGCAGGCTTCTCGGCTCAGCAGATCGAAGAGAATGCCACAGCATTTTTGAAAGAGATCGTGCGTCTTCGTCCGTCAGCGGCCAAGGGCCTCTACATGCGTTCGATCACGCTTTCGACGACCATGGGCCCCGGCGTCGCCATCGACCGCTCGGCTGTCACCGGCGCCGCGCGCGCTTAATTATTAGGAGGTCACTATGCCCATGAATCGCAACGAAAAGGCGGTCGTCATCGACGAAATCGTCAATCAGCTCGAAGGCCACCCAGCCGTCTATCTGACCAACGCCAGCGGCCTCACGGTCGAGCAGTCCAACAAGCTGCGCCGCGCGTTTCAGGCTGCAGGCGTCGAGTTTAAGGTCTACAAAAACACGTTCGTCCGTCTCGCCATGGAGCAGAAGGGCGGATACGAGGAGGTCTTGGACCGCCTCAACGGACCGACTGCCGTCGCGCTCTCGTCTGACCCGGCGAAGCCCGCCAAGGTCATCAAGCAGTTCCTCAAAGACAACGACCTGACTCTTCCTTCGCTCAAGGGCGCATGGATCGACGGCGCAGTCTACGACGAAAACGCCCTCGACACGCTCGTCGACATCAAGGGCAAAGACGAACTCCTCGGAGACGTCATCACCTTGCTGCTCTCGCCGATGCAGAACATCGTCGGCGGCATCACGGGCGTCGGCAGCACGCTCGGCGCTATCGTTCAAACGCTCGCCGAGCGCGAAGAGGCGTAACCCGCAACCCCTTTGGCGTGCTCATGGTGAGCGCGTCACTATCACCCATAATCGCAGCGCAGCCCCCAAAGGCGTAGACCGCTGCCGGACCACACATTATCATGGCAGATCTCAAAGACCTCGCAGAGCAGCTCGTCAACCTGACGATCAAAGAAGCTAGCGAACTCGCAACCATCCTCGAAGACGAGTACGGTATCAAGCCCGCCGCCGCAGCTGTCGCTATGGCCGGACCCGCCGCCGGTGGCGAAGCCGCCGCCGAAGAAGAGCAGACCGAATTCACCGTCATGCTCACGAGCGCTGGCGACAAGAAAATCGGCGTCATCAAGGAAGTCCGCGGCATCACCGGACTCGGCCTCAAAGAAGCCAAGGAACTCGTCGATGGCGCCCCGAGCGCGATCAAAGAAGGCGTTTCCAAGGACGAAGCCGAAGACATCAAGGGCAAAATCGAAGGAGCCGGTGGCTCGGTCGAGCTCAAGTAAGTCGACGCCGCTGATCAGCTCTCTTTTTCAGCACTGACGCTCTGAGTCGGCCTTGCGGGGCGTGCATCTGCGCGCCCCGCGGGGTCGACTTTCGGCGGTTGAAGCCCGCCGCGTACGCTGTCCGACCTGGGGATAGCGTCGAAACATATGTGGATAGCCCTTGTTGCCATAGGCTCTCCCGATTCGCTCGCTGAGGCCGATTCCTCGCGTGTGTTCCAGGCAGCGAACCCTCTTTCTCTGTAGCCTGCGCTCTATGCCTCGTTTTAACGGACCCGTCGCCCTTCCTCGCCAGACTTTTGCGCGTACCCGGACGGTTCAGGACTACCCGGATTTTCTCGGTATCCAACTCCAGTCGTACGAAGACTTCGTCCAGGCCAACATCGCGCCCGAAGAGCGGGACGATACAGGCTTGCAGGCGGTCTTCAAGGAGCACTTCCCGATTCAGGATACGCGTGAGCGCTACACGCTGGAGTTCATCCACTATGCGCTCGAAACGCCCAAGCACACCGTCGAGGAGTGCATCGCGCAGGGCTTGTCGTTTGCCGTTCCGCTCAAGGCCAAGCTGCGCCTTTCGAGCAAGGAAGACGAGGATGAGGACGAAGCCGAAGAGGCCGTCGAGCAGGATGTCTATCTAGGCAACCTACCGTTCATGACGGAGCGTGGTACGTTTGTCATCAACGGCGCCGAGCGCGTCGTCGTCAGCCAGTTGCACCGCTCGCCGGGCGTCTTTTTTGGCTCGAACATCCACCCGAACGGCACGCAGCTGTTTAGCGCGCGCATCATCCCGTTCCGCGGTTCGTGGATCGAGTTCACGACCGACGTGAGCAACGTAATGTGGGCGTATATCGACCGCAAGAAAAAGCTACCGGTCACGACGCTTCTTCGTGCGCTGGGCTTCTCGTCGAACGACGATCTGGTTACCGCTTTCGATCTGGCCGACACGATCAAGGTCGATAACAAGCGCAACTGGAAGAACGCTGCGGGTCGCAAACTGGCTGCTAGCGTGACCGTGGAGCGCGTCGACACCGTCGTTGACGAAGACACGGGCGAAGTCATCTCGGAAGAGACGGTCCGCGACGTGCTGCTTCCCGCCGACCACGAACTGAGCGAGGACGATTACGGCCTGCTCAAGGATGCCAACGTCTCTAAGGTGTTTGTCGTCCAGGAGAAGGACGAGGACAGCGACAGCATCGACAACACGTCGCTGCTCAACACGATCAAGAAAGACCCGACGCACAACGAAGAGGAAGCGCTCAAGTACCTCTACGAGCAGATGCGTGGCACCGAAGCACCCGACGTCGAGACGGCGCGTGGCGTGCTCGACCGCCTGTTCTTCTCGGACAAGCGCTATGACCTGGGCGACGTAGGCCGTTACCGCCTCAACCAGCGTTTGCGCCACACCGACGTGCCGCTCGAGACGTTGACGCTGACGGTTCAGGACATGACGTCGATCATCCGCGAGTTGATCGCGCTGCTCAACGGCAAAGCCTCGGTCGACGACATCGACCACCTGGGCAACCGCCGTGTCCGCACGGTCGGGGAGCAGATGTCGTCACAGTTCAGCCTCGGTCTGGCGCGCATGGCGCGGACGATCAAGGAGCGTATGAACCTCCGTGACGCCGATAGCTTTACGCCTCAAGATCTGGTCAACGCGCGTACGGTGTCGAGCGTGATCAACACGTTCTTCGGCACGAACCAGTTGTCGCAGTTCATGGACCAGACCAACCCGCTTT
>CAXBBB010000216.1:0-5118 GCA_963973615.1 uncultured Rhodothermales bacterium
TCGCATCGCTGGGCTATACCGGCACGGTCCCCGACAACCGCACATCCATCGTCTCGGATCGCAGCAATCCCAACGATCCGTTTGCGGTGACGGAGCAAACGACGGGCTTCTTTTCGGACAGCTACTGGCAGCCCAACGTGGCGGTCGGCGCGCGGCTGAGCTGGAACATCTTTAGCGGCTTTCGCACGTCGGCGCAGGTGCAGCAGCGCCGCATCGAGACCGAGAAGGCACGCATCGACCTGGAGCGGCTGCTCGACGGCATCCGCTTCGAGGTATCGGTTGCGCTCCGCAACGCGCAGGCGGCGCAGTTGCAGATCCTGTCGCAGCAGCAGAACGTCGACCGCGCCGAACTCAACTATCAGTTCGCCGACACGCGGCTGGACGAAGGCGTCGCGACACCCATCGAAGTGCGCGAAGCGTCGGACCTGCTCGACCAGAGCCGACTGGGATACCTGCAAGCGATTCGCGACTACCGCACAGCCGTCGCCTCGCTCGAAGTCGCGCTGGGATCCATCCTGACCGATAGCTCGCCCTTGCGCGTGGCGAACGCCGTCGCAGACGGACTGCCCACGCCCGTTCCTGCTGACACCCAGGCACGCGACTGACCTCCTATCTCCTCTACGACTCCGGCCTCTACCCGCCTCTCATGACCCGATTTCCTTTCCGCACGCTCTTGTTCGCGTCGGCGTTGACGCTGTCGTTCGCCGCCTGTTCGAGTTCAGACGAAGCCGCCACCGCCGAGACCGAGAGCGAAGCACCGACCGCGCGGACAATCCGCGTTGAAACGCTCGTCCTGTCGCCTTCTGAGTTTGACGACATCATCGAAGTTTCGGGTACCGTCGAAGCCAACGACGACGCCATTCTGAGCGCACAATCGTCGGGTACGATCACCTCATTGGTGCCGCTCGGACGCACGGTTCAGCAGGGCGGTACCGTCGCCCAAACCGACGCATCGCTCCCCAACGCCTCGCTTGCCCAGGCGCAGGCGGTTCTCGACCAGGCGCAGGCGCAAGCCGCGTTTGCCGAAGACAACTTCAATCGTCAGCAAGGGCTGTATGCAGACTCGATCATTTCGGCGTTGGAGTTCGAGAACGTGCGGACACAGCGCGCATCGGCCAACGCCTCGGTTGCCCAGGCGCGCGCAGCGGTTCAGCAGGCGCAGGCGCAACTCAGGTTCACACGCGTCGTCGCGCCATTTTCAGGTGTCGTCGAAGAGCATCTGGTCGAACGCGGCGAGCAGGTCAATCCCGGAACGCCCGTCGCCCGCATCGTATCGACGCGCGACGTGAAGATCACCGCGGGCGTCCCCGAGCGCTTCGCTGGTAACATCAACGTCGGCGACGAAGTGCAGGTGCGCCTCCAGGCCTATGGCAACGAGATGCGCACCGGACGCATTACGTTCGTCGGCAGCGCCGTCAATCCGCAGACACGGACGTTTCCCATCGAGGTCAGCATGGGTAACGCAGGCGGCATGCTCAAACCGGCGATGGTCGCTACCGTCTTGGTGCGCCGCGAGCAGATTCAGGACGCCCTCGTCGTTCCGCGCGCCGCCATCGTTCGGGAGGCCGACGGCGAAATCGCGTACGTCGTCACCAATGGCGAAGCGCAGTCGCGACGCGTCACGACGGGCAGCAGCTACGGCGACCGCGTCGTCGTCACGTCGGGCCTGTCGGCAGGCGATGAGTTGATCGTCTTAGGTCAGAACAACGTCGCACCGGGAGACCAAGTCGAAGTCGCCGACCAACGCCGCATGATCGGCAGCAGCGAGATAGACCGCACCAGCCTCGTCTCCTCGCCCACCGAGTAACCCGCACGCCAACCACCTCCCACCCCTTCCCATCTGTCATCGCGAGGAGCGGAGCGACGCGGCGATCCCCGAACACAGCCACCATCGCTGGAGATTGCCACGCTTCGCTCGCACTGACCTAAAGGGGGCTACTCCACTTGCCCCGGCTCACCCTCGCCCGCACGCACTATGATCGTCACCAACCTTGCCATCAAGTACCGCACGTCGGTCGTCGTGCTGCTGATTCTGCTCGTGCTGGGCGGATTCGTCTCGTATCTCACGATTCCCAAAGAGGCCAACCCGTCGATCGAGATCCCCAACATCGTCGTCACGACGATCTATCCAGGCGCCTCGCCGGACGACATCGAGAGCCTGATCACGCAAAAGATCGAGTTGGAAGTCAACGGCGTCAGCGGCATCAAGGAACTGCGCTCGACCTCAACCGAGGGTGTGTCGACCATCATCGTCGAGTTCGAGCCGGACATCGAGATGGACGATGCCTACCAGAAGGTGCGCGACAAAGTCGACGTAGCCAAGGCTGATTTGCCGACCGAAGCCGAGGAGCCGATCGTTAGCGAGATCAACCTCTCTGAGCAGCCGATCATGTCCATCAACCTGGGCGCCAAGTACGGGCTGGCGCGGTTGAAAGACGTAGCTGAGGACCTGCAGGACGAGTTGGAGGGCATCCCCAGCGTGCTCGGAGTCGACCTGTTCGGCGGGCTGACGCGCGAGGTGCAGATCAACGTCGATCTGGCACGGCTCCAAGGCTACAACCTGTCGTTCAACGACCTCATCAGCACGATCCAGACCGAAAACACCAACTTGCCGGGCGGTTCGATCGACGTGGATCGGCAAAACTATCTGGTGCGTGTCGATGGGCAGTTCAGCGATCCGTCGCAGATCGAAGACCTGGTCGTCAAAGCGCCGAACGGCTCGCCTATCTACGTGCGCGACGTGGCCGATGTCGTGTTCGACTTCGAGGATCGCGCGTCGTTTGCGCGGCTCGAAGTGCGGCAGACCGAGTTGGAAGACGGCTCGTTCGTACCCGCCGAGGACCAGACCCCGCGCGAGGTCATCACGCTGAGCGTCAAAAAACGCAGCGGCGAGAACATCGTCGAGACCGCCGCCGCCGTCCAAGACATCTTGGACAACTTCGCACTGCCCGCCGGGACGAGCATCCTCATCACGGGCGACGCGAGCGAAAACGTCGAGACGCTGATCCAGGACCTGGAAAACAACATCATCGCCGGACTGGTCTTCGTCGTCCTGGTGCTGCTGTTCTTCCTGGGCGTGCGCAACGCAACGCTCGTCGGCATCGCAATTCCGATCTCGATGCTGCTGGCGATGGTCGTGTTTCAGGTGATGGGCTACGCGCTCAACTTCATCATCCTGTTCTCGCTCATCATCGCGCTCGGCATGCTCGTCGACAACGCCATCGTGATCGTCGAGAACATCTACCGCTTCCGCGAGGAGGGCCACGACCGCTGGGACGCCGCGCGCCTGGGAACCGCCGAAGTCGCCATCCCCGTCATCACGTCGACGCTGACGACGCTGGCCGTCTTCGCGCCGATGCTCTTCTGGCCGGGCATCATCGGCGCGTTCATGGGCTACATGCCGCTGACGCTGATCATCACGCTGTCGTGCTCGCTCGTCGTCGCGCTCATCTTCAACCCGGTCATCACGGGCATTTTCGTTCAGGTCGAGGGAGAAGAGAAGCCGGACCGCTCGCGCGCCGCCAAGATCACGATGTACGTGGCGACGGCGTTCGTGGCGCTGCTCGTGCTCGCGATCAACTGGAAGACGTTCGTTGTGTTGGCGATTGGCGTGCCGCTGCTGTGGTTCATCCACACGCGGTTCCTCTCGCCCATCGCCGACCGCTTCATGACACGCGGTCTCCCGGCGATGACCGAGAAGTATCGCGCGTTCATCGCGTGGATGCTGCAGCGCGACTATACGCGCGACCACGCCATGCTGCGGAATACGCTGGCTTTGGGCAGCTTCACGGCGGGTGTTGTGGTGCTACTCTTGGGCGCATTCGTCGGCTCGGTTTCGGCTATTGGAGGACAGGCGCTGATGGTGGTCGGTGGCTTGCTGCTCGTCGTCGGCCTGCTGGGCATCCTCTTCCACGCGCTCGAACTCATCTTCTTCGCCGACTGGGGGTCGGTCAAGGCCGGACTGATCTTCGGTGCGATCATGCTCGCGATTCTAGGCCTGATGTCCCTCTCGCGTGACATTGAACTGGCGCTCGTCCTCGAACTGCTGATCCTGCCCGCCGTCATCACGATCGTCGGACTTGCGGGCGCGCTGTTGGCGCCGGGCACGACAGCGAGCAGCGGCGTGCTGTCGGACAACCGCGCGCGTCTGCTGACGGGCTCGCTGGCGACGCTCTTCGCTATCATCGGCCTGTTCGCCGCCAATCCAACCGGCGTCGAGTTCTTCCCGCCATCCGATCCGACCCAGATCCGCGTCACGCTCGAAAACGCGTTGGGCACCAACATCGACGCGTCGGACCAGACAGCACAGATTGCCCAACAGCGCGTCGAGGAGCTAATGGCCGAGTCGCCCGTCGTGGCGGACAACGTCAAGGATATCCTCGTCAACGTCGGCGTCGGCGGCGACGCCGAGTTCGGCGGCGGATCGACCAGCCCCGAGCGCAGCAGGGTCACCCTCAACATGGTCGACTATGCCCAGCGCGAAGAGCCCTCGACGACCACGCTCGACCGCATCCGCGAAGGCTTGGCAGGAATCCCGGGTGCTTCGGTCACGATCGATAAGGACCAGCAGGGTCCGCCCACCGGAGCGCCCGTCAACATCGAGATCAGCGGCAGCGACTTCGCCACGATCCAGATGATTACCAACGACGTGCGCTCGCGCCTGGAGCAGTTGAGCGAGACGGGCCAGGTCGAAGGCCTGGTAGACGTGAGCGACAACCTGAACCAAGGGCGTCCCGAACTCGAAGTCGTCATCGACAGAGAGCGCGCTGCCCAGTTTGGCCTGTCGACGACGACCATCGCCCAAACGGTACGCGCGGCTATCAACGGCATCGAAGCCGGGCAGTATCGGACCGGAGAGGACGAGTACGACATCATCGTTCGGCTCGCAGAGAACGAGCGCCAAACGCTCGAATCCATCCGCAACCTGACCATCATGGACGAGGGCACGCAGATTCCGCTGTCGGCGATCGCCACGCTCCAGACCGGCGGCGGCCTGGGCAGCATCACGCGGCTCGATCAGAAGCGCGTCGCCACGGTCAGCGCCAACGCTGCACCAGGCTTCAACGGTAACGCGATCCTGGCCCAGGTGCAGGCCGAACTGGCCGACTACGAAGTCCC
>CAXBBB010000217.1:0-5090 GCA_963973615.1 uncultured Rhodothermales bacterium
TCATCGGTTCTAATGCGAATGCACGTTGTGTGCCATCGCTGACGTCGATGAGTACGCGGTGTGCGCAAAAGTCAAACGTGATCTCGAATGTGCGCGTGCCGTGCGGCATCAGTCCGGTCGTCAGGCCGCGCGAAGTGACGTAGAGCGAGACGTGCCACGAGTGGTTAATCCATGGCATCCGTGCCAGCCGAATCTTGCCGACGATCTGCGTCCAGCGATGGAGGGTAGCGTAGGTGTCTCGCCACTCTGAGAGCGGAAGGGCGGGCCAATCGGGGTGCGGCATCGGTAGGCAGGGTGTGCTGTTCGTCTCAACTGGCAATCTTCCACTTGTGTCCGTCTGGAACAGCGATTGCTGCATACCCTGGCGGCGCTGTTTTGCTCAGCCGTTGATTCATTCCCCCTGTCCCTAGCGATGCGTTTCTCATTGTTCTGTCTACTGCTGCTCGCTGCTTCCCCTTTACACGCACAGTGGATGCCATCGATCATGCAGGAGGGGCCTGCTGGGCGGTTGGAATACGCGTTGGACGCCGAGGGCAATCGCATTGCCGACTTTTCGCACGCCGGATACCGAGGAGGAGGCGTCGACCTGCCACAGGTTGCCGCAGTCGATACCGTAGGTCCAGGCGGTGGCGATGACACGTCGCGTATCCAGGCAGCGATCGACCGGGTAAGCGCGCGTGCCGTTGCTTCGAGTGGGGAAAGGGGCACTCTCTTCCTTCGCTCTGGCACCTATCGCATCGACGGCACGCTTCGGGTTGCGGCTTCGGGCGTCGTGTTGCGCGGAGCGGGAGCGAGCCAGACGACTCTGGTGCGACCACAGGGCAGTCGCCAACCCGTCCTCATCGTTGGCGATCCAGATGCTCCGTTCGCGAATCAGCAGGGCAACACGCGCACAGACGTCGTGACCCCGGTCGTGCCGTTCGGTGCGCGCTCGTTTAGCGTCGCCGACGTATCGGCGTTTCGAGTGGGAGACGAAGTGGTCGTGCGTCATCCGTCCACCCAAGACTGGCTTCGGGCGGTCGACTTCGGCGCTACCGATTCGGACGACCCGTGGGCGCCCGGGGAGATCGACCTCTATTTCATCCGCTACGTGACCGCGCTTTCGGGTACGTCGATGACGCTCGACGCCCCGATTTTCGCGCAACTGGATCGGTCGCTGAGTCAATCATTTGTCTACCAGCGCAAGCGCTCTCACCTGGTGCGCGAGGTGGGAGTGGAAGACCTTCAGATTCGTATCGAAACGCTGGGCGAGCAACCCCCCGAAGCGTGCGACGGCACGTATGCCGGTCCCTACGAGGACCATGCCCAAGACGCGATCCGACTTGTGGGCGTGGAGGATGGCTGGGTGCGCGGCGTCACGGTGCGTCACTTCGCTCGGGCAGGCATAGCCGTGGTGCGCTCTACCCGCGTTACGGTCGCCGAGAGTCAGGCGCTCGAACCGCACTCGTGCGTGACGGGAGAGCGACGCTACAACTTCGAGGCGAATCAGTCGCAACTCATCCTCTTTCGCGACAACCTCGCCACGCGCGGGCGTCACTCTTTTGTCGGCAACGGAGCCTCGCGTGACAACGGCATCGTCTTTCTCCGATCCCGCTCCAACGATGCGCTTTCGACCAGCGAGTCGCACCGCCGATGGGGGCAGGCGTTCTTGTGGGACGGGTTGGTGGAGCGGGGCTCGCCCGGCGCCGTGCGGCTGGCGCTGCACAATCGAGGCAGTTTTGGTACAGGGCACGGATGGGCGTGCGCGGGATGCGTGGCGTGGAATACTGATCTCGGAGGGGCCAAGCTTCTGCTCCAGAAGCCTCCCTCGTCCCAGAACTACGCCATCGGAACGCACGGCGGCACAGTCACCAACATGGGATCGTTCGTGCATCCTCTCGGCTTCGAGGAGGGAACGGGCCGGGCCGACCTGACGCCGGTCTCGCTTTACGAGCGTCAACTCCGCGACCGAGTGGCCACGCTCACTCCCAGGCAGGAGGGCAGCGACGAGCCAAGTACGATGCGCCTACGCGTGTTTCCCCAGCCTGCGCGTGGCCCAATGCAGGTCCACATCGAAGGCACTGTCGGAGCGGTTCGGCTTGATCTTTTCGACACGTTGGGACGGCACGTGCTCTCCCTGAATCGGGCGACGCTTCCGGCTTCGCCTCTCTTCGTCGACACGGCTGCGCTTTCGGCTGGGATATACGTCCTTCGCGTCGAAACCGATGCCGGGCAGCAGGTGACTTCTGTCGTTGCCGTCTCGCGCTGAACGGGTGTGGCTCAGAGACTGTTTGGCGAAGGTGGCGGAAGGCGAGAGCGAGCGCTGAAAGCACTCGGCAAGGCGCTCGAAACAGACGTAGCGCGAGCTACGGCGATGCAGAGCAACACCGCAGAGGGGGTTCAGAGCCGCTCGCAGCCCCGCAGCCTTTCGCCAAACAGTCTCCCAGAAAAGCATGCGTTCAGTTCAGGGCCGTCGTTGGAGTGCGGGTGGGTGCGGAGGTGGTCGAGTCCAGCACGCGTTGCAGGTCGGAGATGCGGACGGGCTTGCCCACATGGTCGTCGCATCCCGCCGACAGCGCATCGGAGCGATCGGAGGGAGAGACGTTGGCCGTCAACGCTACGATGTAGGGCTGATGCGCGTCGGCTAGCTGCAGGCGAATGAGCCGCGTCGCTTCGAGGCCGTCCATCGTAGGCATCTGTACGTCCATCAATACCACGTCGTAGGGTGCACCGACGTTGGCTGCAGAGTGAAGCGCGCGTACGGCTAGGTCTCCGTCTTCGACGAAGTCCGCCGCTACGTCCAGTCGCTCGAGCAGGCGGGCGGCGACCTTGCGGTTGATCGCGTTGTCCTCGGCGACGAGTACGCGCAGGGAGGACCTCGGAGTCAGGGTAGGGGCGGAGAACTCGGAAGGTGCGCTGGAGCTTTCGCCAGGTAGGGCAGGAGGAGCAGCGTCGGCGAGCAGGCGAAGTGTGAAGGTTGAGCCTTCGCCGACGCTGCTCGTCACGTCGATGTCGCCGCCCATCAGCCGCGCCAGTTTCTGAGAGATGGCGAGGCCCAAGCCTGTCCCGCCGTACTTTCGCGTCGTCGACGCATCGGCCTGGGTGAACGCGTTGAACAACGTAGCGAGCGTGTCGGGCGCAATGCCGATACCGGTGTCCTGGACGGCAAGGCGTAGCCTCTGGGTCGCCGCATCGTATCGGATGGCAACCGTAACGCAGCCTTCGTGCGTGAATTTGGCGGCGTTGGAGAGCAAGTTGAGCAGCACTTGTCGCACACACGTGGGGTCGCCAAAGACGCGAACCGGCTCGTGTGGTGCGTCGATGCGAAGCGTCAGCCCTTCGGCGTTCGCCGACTGTGCGACGATGGCGACCGATTCCCGTGCGATCTGGACGGGATCGAAGGCAATACGTTCGAGCGTTACCGCGTCGGCGTCGAGTTTGGAAAAGTCGAGTACATCGTCGATGACCGTCTGCAGCACGCCTGCCGA
This sequence comes from uncultured Rhodothermales bacterium, assembly GCA_963973615.1. Classification (GTDB taxonomy): domain Bacteria; phylum Bacteroidota; class Rhodothermia; order Rhodothermales; family BA12; genus CAXBBB01. The sequence continues at coordinate 3,468 of CAXBBB010000217.1, forward strand.
TGAACGAATGATGTCCAGCGCCTCGGCTTGCTCGTTGTCCAGGCGCATGGCCGCGAGGACATCCGTCATGCCGATGACCCCATTGAGCGGCGTGCGGATTTCGTGGCTCATCGTCGCCAGGAAGACGCTTTTGGCTTGGGCTGCTTCCTCGGCGTGTTCGAGTGCGAGCGCGAGGCGGCGTTCCGTCCGCAATCGGATCATGGTCGTTAGGCTGATGGCACCCGATAGAAGTACCAATCCAAATCCCGCGATGATTGGGCCACGCAGCGCGATCGGTGTGCCCGGTCCCACCAGCCCTGCGTAGTAGCACCAGCCGAACACACCCAGCACGAATAGGGCGAAGGGAAACGGCTCCCACCATCGCCGAGAAATCGAAGCGAGCGCGGTGAGCGTTACGCCCGGCGTGATTAGCATCCACATGGGTGCATACGGGCCTGCATCGCGCGCCATTCCGGTCAACTGGACTGCGTTGACGAGGCACGCCGCGACTAACACGAACAAGTGGGCACGAAACTTCCAGCGGGGGCGCAACAACAGCAACACGCCGAACCCGAGAGCCGCCAAGTACGACCACACGCTAACCAGATACGCTGTGGGGGACGCGTGTTTCGAGAACAAAAACGACCCTACGCTCCCAGCCAGCCCGCCGAATATCAGGAAGACGACGTATGCCCGAGTGTCGCGGTTATTGGTGGAGGAGGACATGACCGCGCGATGCGAAGAAGAAAGAGTACCGTGCGTATCGACAGCGAGAGATCGGTTTATAAGCTAATGTTACGGTTTCGTCGGGCGTCCGCGCGTTCGTAAGATGGAGATCGCATCCACTCTCGACGTTATGACCCGCCTGTTCGCCGTCCTCCTACTCTGCGCCGCTTCCGTCTCGGCCCAGACCGATCCGCTGACGTACCAGACGCCGCCGCCCGAACTGGCTGCTCTGGTCGATGCGCCACGTACGCCGTCGGTCTCGCTCAGCCCGGACCGGCAGATGATGGCGTTCTTCGCCCAATCCGGCGTGCCCGACATCGCCTCGCTCGCTCAACCTGAGTTGGGATTGGGAGGCATCCGCGTCAACCCGGCGACCAACGGTCCCAGCCGCGCCAATGGCTCGGTCGGTCTGGCTTTCCGTGCGACCCAGTCGACCGGCGATCCCGTCGACGTGACGGGGCTGCCTGCCAATCCTGAGATTCGCAACGCGCGGTGGAGTCCCGACGGATCGCACGTCGCGTTTACGCTAGACTTCGCCGACCGGGTCGAGTTGTGGGTGGCGAACGTGGCGAGCGGCGAAGCGCGTCCGTGGCTCGACGTAGCCATCAACGATGCCGCACCCGGCTCGCCGTTCGAGTGGACGCCCGACAGCCGGAGTGTCGTTGCTCGCACCATCCCGCGCGGACGCTCGGCGATGCCGACGCAAGCGACTATTCCCACCGGTCCGGTCATTAGGGAAGCCAGCGGCGAAGCGGCCGCAGCGCGCACGTATCAGGACTTGCTGCAAAACCCACACGACGAAGCGCTTTTCGACCACTTCATGACCAGCCAGTTGGTCGTCGCGAGCCTTAACGGCGACGTGATGACGTTTGACACGCCTGCTGTCATTACCGACGCATCGCCTTCGCCCGACGGTCG
>CAXBBB010000218.1:0-5080 GCA_963973615.1 uncultured Rhodothermales bacterium
CGACGATGGAGTTTCGCTCCGCCCCGACGCCGCGTTCGCGCGCAAGCTGCACCTCAAAGCCGCGCAGGTTGTCCACCTCTTCCTCTCTGCCCTCACGAGCCTGTGACTGACTTCCCGACGCAGGACAACCCGCTCGAGTTGCCACCGCCTGAGCCGTTCCCTACACCCGACGCGCCGCCAGTCCATACGTCCACCGACTTGGTCCGCGCTGGGTCGACATTCGCTGTCCGTCGCATCGGAGTAAGCGCATTGCTCCACGTGCTTCAAGGCGCGCTTGCTTTGCTCGGCACCTTTTCGGTCTACTGGTGGGCAGGGCGTGCCACAAACCGTTTGGCGCTTCCGCTCGACTACGATGAGGTGCCGCTGCTGACGTGGACCAACGTCCTGGGAGAGTTGGGTAATGGGTTCGCGCTCGCGTTGCTCAACCTGCTCTGGATCGTACCGCTCGTCTGGATCATCTCGGCTGCACTGCGCACCGGCGTTGCCTTTGCTGCTTCGCATGGCGGAAGCGGCATCCGCACCGGTCTGGGACACTACGGATGGCGTGGCGTCGGACTGACCGCGTTGTTCGGCGTCCTGTCGACCGCGTGGCTGCTGGTCGCGTTCTTCGCCTCTGCCACCGTCGCCGCGTTGTGGGACGGAGCGCCAAGTGCATTGTGGAGCTACTTCGTTCTGCTTCCCGTCTTACTCTTCGGGGGCTGGGCGATACTGGCCTTCGCCCACGACCACGCCCGGGCCACCATCGTGCTGGGATCGCGCATCATCGATGCGGTACGGCTTGGCCTCGCCGCCATTGGCAGAGACGGACCGAGCGTGCGCGTCGGCGTCGGCGTGGTCCTAATCGGCTGGGGCCTCTGGCTCGCGCCCCTCCTGGTCGACGCTGCGATGGACGGCGCGTCTCCCGCCGGTTTCTGGGCCGCCTTTCTGATCGGCCAACTTCTGCTCTTCGCTCGCACGTTTGTCGATGTCGGCTGGATCGCAGGCGTAGCTGCCCGTCACGTCACCCTACGCGAAGACGACGCGTCCTGGCTCAGCCTGCGCTTGCCGCGTGAACCGATCGTATTCGCAGAGCAGTCAGGGTCAGCACACCCACTCGTCCGACCAGAAAACGACGAGGGGCTGACTGATCCACGAGATCGGCCAGCCCCAGATAGCGCGCTGTAGGCGATTCAGGCCGCTGCCTGCTCCGCCTCGTCGCTGTCGACCGATTCGGCAGCGTGATACTCTGTCTCGGTGCGCACCTCGTCGATCACTTCGTGCTCGGCCAGCCAGCGTTCGGCGTCGATGGCTGCCATACAGCCCGTACCCGCGGCCGTAATCGCCTGTCGATAGACGTGATCCTGCACATCGCCGCACGCAAATACGCCATCGACGCTGGTGTACGTGCTCGACGCTTGGGTCAGGATATATCCTGCCTCGTCCATCTCAAGCTGGCCCTCAAAAATATCGGTGTTGGGCTTGTGGCCGATGGCGACGAAGAAGCCGCCGACGGCTAGGTCGCGCGTTTCCCCGCTCTGCGTATCCGTGATGCGGAGGCCTTCGACGGAGTTTTCTCCCAGTACGTCATCCACGACCGTATTCCAGAGGAACTCGATCTTCTCGTGAGCGAAGGCACGCTCCTGCATCACCTTGCTCGCGCGCAACTCATCGCGCCGGTGGATGACGTAGACCTTCTTAGCGAATCGTGTCAAGAACAACGCTTCTTCGAGCGCGGTGTCGCCGCCTCCGACGATAGCCAAGTCTTCGCCTCGAAAGAAGGCCCCATCGCACGTCGCGCACGCACTGACGCCGCGCCCGAGGAGCCGCTTCTCGTTTTCGAGTCCGAGATACCGCGCCGATGCTCCGGTCGAGATGATGACCGTCTGCGCCAGAATCGGCTTTTCCTCATCGACGACAAGTTTAAACGGACGCTCACCCAGGTCGACGTGGGTCACCATGCCGTAGCGCATGTCGGCACCGAAGCGCTCCACCTGCTGCTCCATCTGCTGCATCAGATCCGGTCCCATAATGCCCTGAGGGAAGCCGGGAAAGTTCTCGACATCGGTCGTCGTGACGAGCTGCCCGCCCGGCTGTGGTCCTTGAAAGACGACGGGCGCGAGATTGGCACGCGACGCATAGAGCGCTGCTGTCAATCCAGCGGGACCGGTACCGACGATTACAACGTCGTGGCGCTCAGCCTTTGAAAAGTCGAGCGTGGTAAGGGGCGAGGAGTTGAGTTCCATAATCGCAAACAGATAGAGACAGAAATGCCCGAGACCGACACGATGGTCAGCCTCGGGCGACGGGAGGCATCAGGGCCGAGCCGTTACGCAGGCTGTGCCGACAGCGCTTCGAGCTTCTCGGCGAGCACCTTTTTCGGCACCGCGCCGATCAACTGGTCGACGACCTGTCCGCCCTTGAAGAAGAGCAGCGTCGGAATCGAACGGACGCCATACTGCATCGCTACGTCCGGGTTTTCGTCTACGTCGACTTTGCCGACGAGAGCGCGTCCGTCGAACTCACTCGCGACCTGTTCGATGGTCGGTGCAATCGCGCGGCACGGACCGCACCACGTCGCCCAGAAGTCGACGAGGACGGGCTTGTCGCTGTTGACGACGTTGTCGTTGAAGTTGGCGTCGGTGAGCGTGAGATATTTGGCGTCTGCCATGACCGGAATGGGTTTGTCGGTTGAGGGATGCGAAACGGTGCGTGTGGGGCAATGTTTCTGGAATGATCGGTCCGTATCTAACGAAGTGGTCCGTTCAGCCTACTGCCAGTGCAGCCGGTTCTTCGAGCGCGCGACGCAGGCTGTTGTGGTACCGGTCGCCGAGGTCGGCTCCTGCCATGCGGATCGTACCTCGGTCACCGGCACGGATACTCAGATCGCCATCGCCTGTCACCACCCCAAGGCGTGTCACCTTGACGCCATGCCCTTCGACGCGGTCTTCTAGGTCATCGGCACGCTCGGCGGATACCGTGAAGACGATGCGGCTTTGCGCTTCGCCAAACAGCGCCGCATCCGTCCGCAAGTACTCATGCATCTCGAGTTCGACGTCGATGCCGAGACCGTCCGAGAACAACGCGACTTCGGCCAGACACGCCGCCAGCCCGCCATCCGATAGATCGTGCGCCGACTGCACCCAGCCCTCGCGGATCAGGTTCTGCATCATCGTCTGGACGTAGCGCTCTTCGTAGAGGTTGAAGTGCGGCGCGTCGCCCGCCGTCTGCTTATGGATGAAGGCCAGATATTCGGTCCCACCGATGTCGTTGCGATGTGCCCAAGCGATAGGCGAGAGTAGAAAGACGGTGTCACCTATAGACTGTGCTCCAGCCGGGGTGACGTGTGCGAGATCGTCCACAACTCCCAGCATGCCGATAGTCGGCGTCGGGAAGACCGCTCCGTCTGGGTTCTCGTTATAGAACGACACGTTGCCGCCCGTTACCGGCGTTCCCAATTCGGCGCATGCGTCGCCCATACCGCCGACGGCTTCGGTAAACACCCAGTAGACTTCAGGCTTATAGGGGTTGCCGAAATTGAGGCAGTTTGTCACCGCAACAGGCCGTCCCCCCGCACACACCACGTTCCGCGCCGCTTCGGCAACCGCGATGCGTCCCCCCTTCCGCGGGTTGAGATAGACGTAGCGACCATTACAATCCGTCGCCATAGCCAATGCCTTGTCGGTCCCTTTGACCCGCACAACAGCGGCATCACTCGCCCCCGGACCAACTAGCGTATTCGTCCGCACCTGCGTGTCGTACTGCTCGAACACCCACCGTTTCGACGCAATGTTGGGCGATCCCATTAGGTCTAGTAGATACCCAGCCGCTGTATCGATGTCGGGATCGTCGATGGACTCCTGATCAAATGCGTGTGCTACATCCAGATAGTCCGGCTTTCGCGTCTCACGATAGTAAACCGGCACACCACCGCCCAGCACCAAATGATCAGCAGGTACCCGCGCGACTTCCTCGCCATGCCATAGCACGACGACCTCGCCCCCATCGGTCACCTCCCCGATGTCCGCATATTTCAGATCCCACTTGGCAAAGATGGCTTCCAGGTCAGACTCCCGCCCCGGTTCAGCGACGATGAGCATCCGTTCCTGGCTCTCCGACAGCATGATCTCATATGGCGTCATGCCCGTTTCGCGGATCGGGACGCGTTCGAGATATAACGTCATGCCGCACTCACCCTTAGCGCTCATCTCGCACGACGAACAGGTGATGCCCGCAGCGCCCATGTCCTGAATCCCGGAAACCACTCCAGCGTCGATTGCCTCGAGCGTAGCCTCTAGCAATAGCTTTTCGGTAAACGGGTCGCCTACCTGAACACTCGGTCGCTTAGCCTCGCTCGCTTCGCTGATTTCTTCACTAGCGAACGTCGCGCCGTGAATCCCGTCACGCCCCGTAGCACTTCCGACGATGTACACACGCTTGCCGGCGCCTTGTGCAATCGCCGAAGCCGTCTTGCCTACTTCGACGATGCCCACACTCATCGCGTTGACGAGCGGGTTGCCTTCGTAGGCCGGATCGAAGACGACTTCTCCGCCGACCGTCGGCACTCCAAACGCATTACCGTAATCGCCGATACCTCGCACGACCCCATCCAGCAAAAACCGAACACGAGGATTCGTCAGCGAACCAAAACGAAGCGAGTTGAGCGAAGCAATCGGCCGCGCGCCCATCGTAAAAATGTCTCGCTGGATGCCGCCAACCCCTGTCGCCGCTCCCTGATACGGCTCCACAGCCGACGGGTGGTTGTGACTCTCGATCTTAAATGCGCATGCGAGTCCGCCTCCGATGTCAACCAAGCCCGCATTTTCGTCTCCTGCCTCGACCAGCAGGGCATCGCCTGAGCGCGGTAGCTTCTTGAGAAGCGCGATTGAGTTCTTATATGAGCAGTGCTCTGACCACATGACAGAGTAAATGCCCAACTCTACAGGCGTTGGAATACGACCGAGTTTGTCGACGATCCAACCATACTCCTCTTCGGTAAGTCCATGTTCAAGGGCGGCTTCTAAATCGACGGCGCGTTCGCGTGCCATAAGGTCAAGGGTGCGTGAGCGTGAGGACTACTAAGATACCGAGTGAGGCTAGGAGC
>CAXBBB010000219.1:0-5074 GCA_963973615.1 uncultured Rhodothermales bacterium
CTCGTCTACCGCGTCGATGGGGGCACCGACCAAGCGTTGACGTTGGCGCCTGTCGCGGGAGCCGATTCGGTCGCTGTCGATCTGTCGATTCCTGTCGGGCCGGCCACGATCACCTATTTCCTGACCGCGACGGATCCGGCGGGGCGCACGACGCGGCTTCCGGTCGAAGGCACGTTCGCGTTCCAGTCCGGTCCCGACACCACGCCGCCTCTGCTCGACCACCGTCCCCCCGGGATTCTGCCTGCTTCGGCGTGGCCTGCTCGCCTGAGCGTCGACGCGACGGATGCGCTGGGCGTGGCGAGTGTGCGGCTAAATTACGTCTACACGTCGGAAGGACAACCTCTGCGTGAGGGCGAGTTGGCGATGGAGCGCGTCGGGGCCGACCTGCTCCAGGTTCGCCTGCCCGACGATTTACCTCAGGGTCCACGAGCGGGCGACGTCGTCACCTACTCGTTCGTCGCCGTCGACAGCGCGCAGGCCGCCAACACGGTTCGGCTGCCCACGTCGGATGCCTTTGTGCTCACGCTCGTCGATGAGGGCGACCTGTTCGTCTATTCGTTCGAGACTAACACGACCGAAGGCTTCCGTGCAGACGACGCATGGGCGCGCACGTCGACCGCCGCCAACGCGCGAAGTGGCGAGCGCGCGTGGCAGATCCAGCCTCTGTCGGCTGGCACGTCGGCTCTCGACCTTCCGCCCTTCGATCTGCCGGACGGTGGCGCATGGTTGGCGTTTTGGCATCGCTACGACGCGGGCGCGGGCAGGGGCGGCTACGTCGAAGTGCGCGTCGGCGAGGCTGATTGGAAACGACTTTCGCCCGGCGTGACCGATTGGGGCGCCCCCGGTGGACCGACCGACGGCTACCCGGCGACCATCGGCGGGCAAAGCGCGTGGAGCGGCGACAGCAAGGGGTGGCAGCGCGCTGCTTTGCTCTTGCCCGGTGGCGACGACGTGCGCATCCGGCTGGTGTTTGTGTCCGACGGATCGCCCGCGCGCTGGTCCGTCGACGACGTGAGTGTCGCTACCGACTCAATCCGCGACGTGTCCGACCCCACTGTTTCTGTTCTGCCCGCCGCCATCCAAACGCGAGAGGCCCGCGTCGCCCCGACGTTTGCGGTCGATGTGCAGGACGATCAGGGCGTCGCCGCCGTCTACGTCGACGTAGAGGCAGATGGAGGCTCGGCTCGCTTTCGGCTCGACCAGACGCGCGCTACGCCTCAAACGGCTACGTTTGCTGCTGCGCTGCCCGATAGCCTGCTCGGACCGCTCGGATTTACAGCCCCCGGCCCTGCGGCTGGATCGTCGCTTCGGTACACGTTCGAATTGGTAGACATCGCCGGAAACCGCGTCCGCGCACCGAGGGGCGACGCGTTGCGCATGGACTTCCGTACGCTCGACGTGAGGGACGCGCTGGCAGGTGCCACGCCGGTCGGCGCCTGGCGAACCGACGGCAGCGGCTTTCGCGCATTGGCCCGCTCCGACGGACGGACGCTCTCGGCGCTGCTGCTGCCCCCGCTCGACTTGCCCGCCAATGCCGACGCTCTGACCTTCGCGCTCACGCACCGCTTCGATCTGCCCGATGGCTCGGGCGCCCAACTCAGCCTCTCGACCGACAGCGGTGCGTGGCAGCCGCTCGAACCCATCGGCGGCTACACGGCGACGTTCTCGCGTCCCGATCATCCGCTCGACGGCCAGCCCGTCTGGACCGGCAACCAGCCCGATACGACCATCCGTTTCGACTTGTCGCAGTGGGCCGGGCAGACGGTTCGCATCCGCGCGCTGATCGCACACGCCGATGCGTCCGGCGACTGGTTGGTTACCGCCGCCGACCGACTCATCGCAACGCCTAACGACACGTTTTCCGGGCCACCCGCGCTTCGCCTCGACTCGCCGACGCCGCACCCGGTTCGGGGTGCATCGCGCGTGACGTACGCCGTGCCGACCGAGGCCCGCGTCACACTCGAACTGTTCGACCTGCTCGGTCGCCGCGTCGCGCTCCTGATCGATGGCGAGCGTCGGACACCTGCCGCCTATGAGCATCCGCTTGACACGTCGCGGTTGGCGGCAGGCGTCTATCTGTTGCGTCTGGAATCGGGCGGGCAGAGCGAAGTCCAGCGCGTCGTGGTGTTGTAAATGCGGGTCGCCAGACTCGCTCGTTGGATGCGTGATTTACGGGGCGTCGCGTGCGAACACATCCAGCCGATACGTCTCCATTCGGTGACCGTTCAGGTGCCGAAACCCCTCGTGCGCCAACGCTGCCTGATGAACCGCGTCACCCGTTAGTGGATAGTCGTCGACGTAGGGCGTCCAGTGTACGAGTAGCAGATGACCACTGGGCGTGAGGGCGTTTCGGCATAGATCGAGCGTGCGTCGCAGGTCCGGCATCGACCAGTAGTAGCCGACTTCCGACAGCAGAATCAAATCAAACTCCGCATCAGGAAACTCGCCGGGCAAGTTGCGGCGCTCGAACGTGACGTGCGGCAGGCCAGCGCATCGCGCGCGGGCTTGCTCGAGTGCGCGCGCGGCTACGTCGAGGCTCAGGAGCGATTCGCAGCGCGCGGCCAATCGTGCGGTCAGCACGCCGATGGAGCAGCCGACTTCGAGCGCATGGGAGTACGTCGCGCGCGGCAGGGCGGCGAGCGTATCGTCGTATTTGGCGTGCTCGTAGGCGCTCGTCTCAAAGCTCCACGGATCGTCGGCGTGGGCGTAGACACCGTCGAAATAATCGGGCGTGAGCGAGTCGGCGGGCGAATCAGCAGGGGGCATCGTGCGGGGTGAGGTAGACTTCGAACGGGACGGCGAAGTGGGCGAGGAAGTCGGCGGACAATCGGAAGCCGTCCTTATCGTCGGCGATCAGGTCAGTCGTCTGCGAACGGTGCGCGGCGATGGCCGTCTGCTTCTGCTCCACCACGTCTGAGATCTCGAGCCGCCACGCGTCGGCCTGATTAGTTCGCGGCGCGTGCTCGGACGACGGATGCGCCCAGGCCCAGACCGGATACTCGACCCAGCGCGGCAGACGCGGCAGCTTGGGGGCGACGGCGCGTGCGAGCAGCCAGACGGCTTCGTGGTCGCGGTGCGGATCGCCGCGCCAGGGAACGAACAGCGTGTCGGCGTCGAGAGGGGAGAGTAGCGTGCGCAGCCGGTTACAGGCGGCGTCGAATCCGGCTTCGTAGGGACGCGGGACGCCGCAGTCGGCGAAACGGGCGAACGTGATCTGGTCGTCGGTCATGCCCAACTCGGCGACGGCGTCGCAGGCCTCCCGTTCGCGCAGACCCATGAGCACGCACGGAGGATGCGTGATGGAGTTGGGATGCGACTGCACACCGTCCGTCACGACGACGATGTGCGGTCGTTGGCCGAACTGCTGCGCCAAAGCGAGTAGCCCACCGCAGCCCAGCGATTCGTCGTCGGGGTGCGGCGCGAGTACGACGATGCGGCCCAACTCACGCACCGACGTTGGACTGCGAAGCGGCAGCGTGTCGGGGCGTTCGAGCAGCGAGGGCGGCGTCATTGTACCTCGCGCATACAAGGCACCTCGCCGACCGCGTCGGATCCCAGCGCGCGGTTGTCGCCATGTTCGGCGGCGTGCGCTCCGGCTGCCGTCACGACGGCGTCGGTTGCCGGTTGGCGGAGGTAGAGCCGCAGGTCTCGTCCGATGCGTTCGATGGGCGAAGGAGCAAGCAGCCCGCGCGCGCCGACGCTTCGGTCGACGCGCTCCATCACGTCCAGGCAGGCGCGTTCGATGGCCGTTCGCGTCATCTGCGCGTAGGCGACCTTGTCGGCGTTCGAAGCCGACGATTCGAGCAGTCGGGCCGCACCATTCAGCCACAAGTACCCCGTCTCCAGCGCAACAGCCACCTCGCCTAGCCGCATCTGCTGATGGGCGTCGCCGGTCCGCCCGAGGCTCAGCAGGTGATCGCGGCACGCGTCGAACAGCGCCTGGGCACCTCCGAGTTGTACAGCCGCGAACCGCACCGATCCGCCGTTGAAGTGCGGCTCGCGATGATAGTCGTCCTCCGTGCCGATGAGCCAGTCGTCTGGTAGTTCGACGCCCGAGAAGTCGACGCGGCCCGAGCGCGTGGCGCGCATTCCCTCGGCGGTCCACCACTTCAGGTCGATGGGCAGATCGAAACGTTCCATTGGGACCAAGGCCATCTGCCATCCCTCGCCGTCGATGGGGCCGTTGACGAGCGGACGGTCGACGTAGCCTGCGCCCGAGCAGAATACTTTGGCGCCTTCGAGAAGGGCGCCGGTTGGCGTCCGCGTCATCTGCACGTCGTCGCCTGCTCCGGTATTCCAGACGCCAAAGATCTTGCCGTTGTGGGCGTCGTGTGCGGCTTGCTCTTGTTGCGCTTGGGTGCCATACGTGCAGACCAAAATCAGCGCGTTGACGTGGCCCTCGTAGATACGTCCGACCGGAAGGCTGCCCCTACCGACGTTCGCCAGCACGCGTAGGAGCAGAGTCAGCGCGTGCGGCTCGGTCCCCAATCCGTTGCCGCCTAATGCGCGCGGAAGTGGAGCGGTCATCAATCCGGAGTCGGCCAGTGCCTCGAATGATCGGACCGGAAACGCGCCCTGCACGTCTTCGTCGGCTACCCACGTTGTGATGCGTCGGGCGACGAGGTGGGACTGATGGAGCAGGTCGTCGGCGAGTGCGCCGTCGCCCGTGTGTAGACGATCAGGCAGCACGACGAGAGGTGTGGAAAGCGAGGGGTGTCGGACGAAGAGTGGACCGCTGCGACAACTCGGCCAGTCGGCTGCGTAAGCCGCTGAGTGAGTCGTCGATGGGCGCGACCGATAGGGGCAACGCGTCGAATAACAGGCGCTCGGCTCGTGCTGCCGCAGCTGCCGCACTCGGAGACGCGTCCAGCAAATCTGCGACGGTGCCGGACGAGCATCTCGCCTGCGAGGCGATGCATGCGATTCGGTTGGGATTACGGTGCGACCATGCACGGCGAACGTCGGCGCGCAAGCGGAAGCGGCATTCGAGCGATGAGGCGTCAGGAACGGTTGGCGTAATACCCTGGTCGGCCTGATCGTCCCACTCGTTGAGCGCGTCGGCCATGCCGTAGGG
>CAXBBB010000220.1:0-5048 GCA_963973615.1 uncultured Rhodothermales bacterium
AGGATACCTGGCGATACTTGCCGGTAACCGATCAGGAGCGCAACAACAACCCATGTGTTGCCCCGCTCGTGGGCCAGGAGCCCAACCAGCCCAGCACCTGCTGAACTGATCTCTCGGAATCCGAGTAAAAGGGCGGACTGCGATCAAGCAGTCCGCCCTTTTGTCGTTTTGAACGGCGACTCTCTCGTTTGCTTTTCGGCATGCGAAGCCACCTACTCTAGCACTACATGACCAACATCGAAGCCGTCGCCTCCCGATTGGGTGATCGACTCCAGCGAAACGTTGCGCTCGCTCCATATACCACGTTCCGTATTGGTGGCCCCGCCGATCTGTTCTTCGAAGCCCACACCGCCGACGAACTCGCTGAGGCGGTGACGGCGGCGCGTGAACTGGGCGTCCCGTTTTTCCTGCTCGGATTGGGCGCCAACATCCTCGTCGGCGACGGCGGCTATCGGGGACTCGTCATTCGCAACGCCGCGCGTCACGTCCGCATCGACCGCGACAAGGCGCAACTGTGGGCCGAGAGCGGTGCCGTTCTCTACCCCGACGTGATTACCGAGGCCGTCGACGCCGGACTGTCCGGCTTGGAGCATTACGTCGGCATTCCGTCGACGGTCGGTGGGGCGCTGTGGCAGAACCTGCACTTCCTCTCGCCGCCGCCCGAGCGCGAGCGGACGATGTTCGTCGAGGAGGTCACGCTGTCCGCCGAACTGCTGGGCGACGACAACTCGCGCCGTATCGTCGATCACGAGTGGTTCGACTTCGGCTACGACTACTCGACGCTCCACGTGACGGACGACATCGTGCTGTCGGCTACGTTTCAACTCACGCCCGGCGACCAAGGCCGCATGCACAACGTGATGGAGGCCAACATCGAGTGGCGCCGCGAACGCCACCCGCCGCTGCACAGCGAGCCGTCGGCAGGCTCCATCTTCAAGAAGATCGAAGGCGTCGGCGCCGGGCGGCTGATCGACGGCTGCGGCATGAAGGGGCTGCGCGTCGGTGGTGCGATGGTGACGCAGCGCCACGCCAACATCTTGATCAACGCCGACAATGCCAAGGCCGCGGACGTACGCGGCCTGATCGACCACATCCAGAAAACAGTCGAGAAAGAGACGGGCTACGCGCTCCAGACCGAAATTGGCTTCATCGGCGAGTTCGATGCGCCGACAGTGGTGGGCTGAACCGACGAGCGCCCCATCCTCACAACGAGAACGGGGCGCTGTACGACTGATACCAAGTCCGGCTGCACACTTTCGGATAGTCGTTGCGAGGAGCGAAGCGACGCGGCAATCTGAGTGGATTGCCACACCTACGTAGCGAAACCACGCCCTCGGATTTGGTATGAATGGGAAGGCTACAAATCCAGTTTGGCGTTCTCGGCGCCCTCGCCTTTGTACGGCTCGCCGGTGACGTAGGCTTTGGCGATGCCGAAGAGCTGGACGACCTTTGCGTCGGGGGCATCCCAATACTCGGCAGCCGTCACTTCGACACGCAGCAGCGCGACATGCTCGCCATCGGGACCTTCTGGAAACCATGCGGTGTCGGTTTCCGTCCAGATGTCGCGGATCTTAGCGCGATCCTGTGATAGAAACGCTCTGCCCGACACTGACACCGATCGCTTCTGGCTCGGATCGCTGATGACGACGCATACGTCGCGCTCCTGCTCGACCTCGTCGACTTTGTGGGACCGGCTGTCGGTCAAAAACCAGAGTGTGCCGTCGAAACGGTCGTTGCGCAGCGCCATCGGGCGGCCACGCAGCACATCTTCGGATGCGTCCCTCGTGACGAGCATGCAGACGCGGTAGTCGGTCAGGATGTCGGCGAGCTTCTCGATGGCCTGGGCGCGTGTCGGCTGTTTGGCATTCTGAACGTGGGGGGTGGTGGGCATAGCGGGCGGTTTGGCAGGTGAGCCGATTGGAAGCACCCAGCTACCTCGTCCGTTTCTCAATCGGCGTAACGGCGAAGTGAGAGCGCTATCCGGCGATCACGCGCAAGCCATCGGCTCCAATCAACTCATCGCGCCATTCAGCCGGAAACGCGCTCCATCCGTTGAGTGCGCCAAGCAAACTGCCCGCCGTCGCACCGACGATGCTGGCCCATCCGCCGACGTTGACGGATGAAAGCAGTGTTGCCTCGACGAGTCTGGGGTTGCGTGCGAACATCGCCACGCCAAACAGCCAGGCTGATTCTGCGGTATCCGTCCCGCCGCACGCGTCGGCCAGGTCAAGCGGGAAGAAGTCGCGCGCGTCGCGGACGTTGGCGAGCGGTTGGGCAAGGCTAGTGCCGCGTGCGCTCTCTTCGAGGTGCATCCAAAACAGATCCGCGTCGAAGGCGTCGGGGATCGACTCTATCGCATAGCGGAGAGCGGCGGTCTGGAGCGTGTTCAGATCACTGCCGACTCGGTAGGGATCGCCGTAGAGAACGGCAATCGTTCCGCCTGCTACGTTGTGGGCTTCCTCGGGCAGATCATCAGCGAGGGCGTCGCCGCTATCGCGGAGTCCATCGACGCGCGCAACAAGTCCAGCAGCGATAGGGCCGATGGCGCCCGCCTCGACGCCCGTCCGCTCGTGACCGACGTAGCCTTTGATGCCTTTGAAATACGTCCGCACGTTCTGGTGGCTCATCTTGTCGATGGGGCGACCGAGCGTTTCGCCAACGGCTAAGCCGAGCAGGGCGCCGCGCGTGCGGTCGGATTTCGGCAAAGATGGACTGAGCGGAGGCGTCGACATGGCAGAGCGTGGAGTATCGTAGAGGTAGAATCCGCCGCACATGAACGAGCCACCCGCGACACCGACCGCAACGCACCGCGCCCGCGCCTGGATGCGCAGCGCGTGGGCGGTCTTCGAGAAGGACGCCCGGTTGGAGTTGCGCAGCCGCTTCGCGCTCAACCTGACGCTGGCGTTTGCAGGTGGGACGACGGTCCTGGTGTGGTTGGCGCTGGGACGCGAGGGCGCCTCGCCGACGGTCTTGGCGGCGATGCTGTGGATGGTGCTGCTCTTCGGCGCGTCGGTCGGGCTGGGGCGAGCGTTCGTCTATGAGGCCGAGGGCGGCACGCTGCTGTTCTTGCGACTCCATGCGCCAGCCGGGGCGCTCTACGCCGGAAAGTTGTTGTTCAACCTGGTGCTTGTCGCCCTGCTGAGCGCGTCGACCACGCCGGCGTTCTTGCTCGTGCTGGGGCAGGGAGTCGCCAACCCCGGCTTGCTGGCGAGCAGCCTCGCCTTGGGAGCCGTCGGGCTGGCCGGAGCCGCCACGCTGCTGGCGTCGATGCTGGCGAGGGCCGACCAGCGGGGGGCGGCGCTGCTGCCCGTCCTGCTGTTTCCTCTCCTCGCCCCTGTCCTGCTGCCCGGCGTCCGACTGACGCGCGGTGCGCTCTCGGGCGCGTTTATGTGGTCGACGGCTCAGGGCGACCTGACGACGTTGGCCTTGTTCGCGGCGACCGTCATTACGGCGTCGGCGCTGCTGTTCGAATACGTGTGGACCGACTGACACGATGGATCTTTACGCAGATGCCATAGCCGCCCACTACGCTGCATATCGCCCCAGCCTGCACGCACAGATCTTGAAACGGGCGCTGCCGCTCGGAGAACGGTTCGCCGTCGGTCTGGATGTCGGCTGTGGGACGGGCTACTCTGCTCTCGCGCTGGCCGATTGGTGCGATTACGTCCACGCCGTCGATCCGAGTCAGGCGATGCTCGATCGCGCAATGCCTCACCCGCGTGTGGCGTACCAGAACGGAGCGGCGGAGCGCCTGCCGCTACCGGACGCTTCGGTCGACCTCGTCACGTTCGCAGGATCGCTCGCTTACGTCGACCGCGACGCCACTGCTGCTGAACTGCGTCGCGTGTGCCGAAGTGGGGCGACGGTCGTGTGCTACGATTTCGAGGTGCTGTTGGGCGACGTGCTGTCACGCTGGAACGTAGCGGATCAAGCAGTCGACATGGGATACGATCACGCCGTCAACTTCGCCGACGTACCCGGCTTTTCGGATGAGCCTGCCCGCGTTGAACGTGCGAAGTTGGAGGTAACGGCTGTTCAGTTGGCTCACGTCCTGCTGTCGGATGCGCACCGTTTTGCCCGCTTTGCCGAGGTATTGGGCACAAGCAATCCGTTCGACACCTTGAAGTGCGAGATCGAGTCGGGGAGCGGACGGGCTGAGCTTTCCGCCGATCTCTACTCCTCCACCTACCGGATGTGACGGCTGTGCGTTTTGCCTGTATTCACTGCGCGTTGGGAAAGGAGGCGCGTTCGCGTCGTTAGCATTACTCCACCTCAGATCGTTTTATGCCTGTCGCCTCCGTCAACCTCCGCCGCTATCGGGTCGTCCGCGCCGTCGTGTTCGTCGGGCTGACGCTGGTCGTGCTGGGCGGTTTTCTGATCGACTTCCCACGCGTCGACAACATCCTGGCGCAGACGGCGCGCAACCTGTTTTTCCACGTGCCGATGTGGTTCACGCTGATGGCAGCGTCGGGCGTGTCGGCGTGGCACGCGTTTCAGTACCTGCGGACCGGCGACATCGCACGTGACGTTCGGTCGCGTGAGGCGGCCAGGTTGCTGCTGCTCTTCGGCACGCTCGGGCTGGTGACAGGCATGATCTGGGCGCGCTTCACGTGGTACCAGGGGACGGGCAAGTGGTGGAACAACGACCCCAAACAGGCGATGGCGGCGGTTACGATGCTGATTTACGTCGCCTACTTCATCCTGCGGACGGCGTTCGACGGCGAGCGCATACGAGCGCGCATCGGCGCGGCGTACAACCTGTTTGCGTTCGCGACCGTGCCATTTCTCCTCTACGTTCTGCCGCGACAGATGGCGAGCCTTCACCCTGGCGCCGAGGGCAATCCCGCCTTCAGCGAGATCACGCACCCGCTGATGCGCTTGGTGCTCTACCCCTCGTTTTTCCTGTTCATCGCGTTGTTCTGGGTGCTCTACACGCAGCGCGTCCGTCTCGTCTTCGCCGAGCGCCGCCTCGACCCGCCCTCTGCCCTGTGACTTCCTTCGCGATGCTCCCGATGCTGCAAGACTCCCTGTCGACTGCCACCGACTCC
>CAXBBB010000221.1:0-5036 GCA_963973615.1 uncultured Rhodothermales bacterium
GTCGCTGCCGTTGTCCGTCTTGACGACTTCGGGCACCCCCCAGCGTAGCATCGCCTTGCGCGTGAGCGTCATTACGGCCGTGCTCTTGTTCGTCCGGCTCACGTGCAGCATCAGGCGACGCGTATACACGTCCATAACGCCGATGATGGCGTGGCGCTTGCCGTCGGCCAGGATGACGTCGGTCGGCGTGCCGTCGAACTCCCAGAGTTGGTTGAGACGCACGACGTTCTCCGACGCGCTGCCCATCGCCGGGCGGTACTTGCCTCGGTGCGCGTCCGGGTTCGACAGGCGCGCGAACAGGTTGTGGTTCTTCTCCTTCCATGCGGAGATGTAGCGGCTGATCGTGCGCTCGGATGGGCAGACCTCGCGCCCCATCCGCGTCAGGATGGCGTCGCGCACGTGTCCGGCCCGGACGTGGGGATATTCGAACAGCATGCCCATCACGAGCTTCTGCATCTCCTCGTCCTGCTCGATGACGGGCGTGTAGTCACGGTCGGCCCGTTTGCCCCGCTTGTCGATCAGCCCAGCCGCACCACGCTTGCCCAACCTGCCCAGCCAGCGGTGAAGCGTGCGCCAGCTCACGGTAGGAATCAGTTCGCGCGTGCGCTCGCTCACCGCCACGCCGCCTTCTTCGTCGTTATAGAGCGCCGAAAACATCTCCTCCGCCTTCCGATCACTCAGACCGAGCGGCTGTTGAAGCTCCGCCATCAGACGGAGCAGTTCCATACGCGCGTCCATCATCGCCTGCTCGTCCTCCGAGACCGTTCCGGCTATGGCAGCCAGCGCCTCTTCGCGATGGGCCTGCTGCGATTTAGACTCCAGCTTCGCGGCCAGCGCGAGCTTCGCCGCCAGTGCCTTGCCGTCCTGCGCCGCCGACGACGTGGCGATGCGCCTGCGCGCCAGTTCGACGCGCGCTGCCTCGGGCAGAACCGACGTCGGATAGTGCCGCGTCGGAGTGCCTCCACCCGACGGAATCCGCTCCTCGTAGGTCCAGTTTTCGCGGTTGGCGAGAGACGTTACCCGACGCTTCGTCGTAGGCAACTCGGGAAGCCGGAGTTCGGCGAGATCTTTTGCCGTAAGTGTCTCCATCATCGCGTCCCACCGTTTTTTGTCGACCGGCCCGTAGAGCCCGCATTCGTCGCTTCTCGCGTCCCACCGTGCGTCCCACCGTTTCGGTTGACGGTGGGACGCGGTGGAACGCCATCGGCGGCGGATGGACACGTGACGTGGCACAGGGGAGAGAGCATCGGTTAGGTTGGGTTCAGGCGAGCGCCGTCGTTTGGGTGCGACCTCGCAGCAGGGCTTCTTCCCCGGCCAGCGCTTGCTCAGTCGCGCGCAGTTGACGCCGCACCTCTGCGATACCGTCGGCGTCTTTAGCGCGTCCGGCCATCACCAGACCGGCGTTTGCGATCACGAGAGTCTGCTCTTCGTCGCGCGTGCAGCCGTTGGCGGAGATCATCTCGTCGTCGCTAGCGATGTGCATTCCTGCGGGCGTCACAGCGTCCAGGAAGAGCATTTCGCCCCGGTCGGCGAGACTCATCATCAGGCCGAGCAGGTGGACGCCCTGGGGCAGAGCGGGCGCTTGAGCATCGTACCACGTGTAGACGAGGCTTTCGGAGCAGTGGGCGAGGCTGGCGATCTGTTTGACGGTGTAGTTCCGGTCGTAGCGCAGCACGTGCAGTAGCCGGGTGAGAGTGGAGGCCATGAAATCGGCCTGGGAGGTTTTGCCTTTCATTCTTTGTGTCGCTGAAATGGGCGCTTGTAGGTTATCCGGCGTGGTCAGGGCCGGACGCGGTCGGTGGGTCAGGCGGCGCGGCGCAGAGGGAAATCCTCCACGAGTTGCTCGCTCAAGTCGCGAAGGTGCTCGGTCGTGAAGCGGTCGATAGCTCCGCTCACGCGGGCGCTGGTCGTCTTCCCTTCGAGCACGGCGTAGATCGTCGTGAGGCTGACGTTCAGTTCGCCAGCGAACTGGGGGAGCGTCTTGCCCGCGACGGTGAGCGCGATTCGCAGCTGAGTCGCTTTGTCCATGTGAATGGCGGGGTTAAGTTGATAAGCGTGCCGATTGGAAACGTGTTTTCCATCCGGCTGGAATATTATAACCCAAATGACTGGAAAACACAACCCGGCAGTCCAACTGCTTGGAAAAACTACTAGGCGTCTTGCGCGCCAAACGGAGAGGCTGAACATGCTCGCGGATCAGCTTCAATTGACTGCAATCCCTCTTTCAGAGGCGATGGGGGTATCTAAGTCAACTGCCTACAACTACCTGAATGGGGCCACTCAGCCAAGCAGGGAGAGCCTTTCCAGCCTGTTGGAATCATATCCTCAGATCAATCTGCAATGGCTTCTGAAAGGCGAAGGGCCGATGTTGCTGCCAGATCTTTCGTCGACTCAATCACGGGATAATGGGAAGCCTGCATCTTCCAAAGACACGACGTTGTCACAGGGTGATAGCGACTCTGCTCGCTCACCCTCATCCGACCGCCCACGTGTGCTCTCTGCAAGTGCCTATCTCGCCGCTGGCGGACCGCCTGGTCCTGCTGCTGCCCTCGACATCCTCCCCGACAATCTGCCTCGCGCGGCGAGGCGAGCGCCGTTCCAGCGCACCGTAACACTCACCATAGCCACCGACATACGCGCCAGAGCCGGCTATAAAGACCTGATCGTCCTCACCGACTACACCTACGAGGTCGAACTGCCCGAGCCGCTCATGTCGGCGATCCTCGGTTTCAGCCCGCCGCCCATCCTCGGCGTGATCGAAATCGACGGCGACTCGATGAAAGACATCTACGCCGACGGCACCCTCGCCCTCTACGATCCCAACAGGCGCGAGGTAAACGGCGGAGGCAACTTCATCATCCAGCTCGACGGGAGTGTCATGTGTAAGCGCCTCCAGCGCCTGGCAGGAGGCGTCATCAAAATCATGTCCGCCAACCGAGACGCCGACTACGAAGACGAACTGCTCATCCCCAGCAAGGACGAAGACACCGAGGAAATCACCCTCACGAGCAACATCACCGGCAAATCCGCCACCCTCGACGTCGTCGGCCGAGTAGTCTGGCCCCGCCCCGACGACACCCGAGCCGCCCTAACCCGAACCGCCGACCTGCTAAACAGGCCCTCGACTCCCAACGCAAATGAACGAGCGCACCCAGACTTACCTGAATGCAGTCCAGAAGCTCGTAGCAGGCGGTCATATCCCGGCGCAACGAGAAGGTGCGTTCAGGAAGGCATACCGCAACGAGCGTGTAGTCAGCGCAGTTTTGATTGCAGACTCTGATCCACGCAGGAGAGATGTCGTGATCCAGCGCGCGTACAATGCGATATCAAGCGGGCAGGATAGTGCTTCATCCGCTACGGACCACCTCGCTGGAGAATCCCCAGGCGACACGGTCGCTCAGATGATCTCCATTCTTGCGGGAATCGTTATCGCAGTGGGCTTAATCGCCGCTTCCGCGTTGTTTATCGCAGCATCCGAGTACGGAAGCACGCTCTCACACTGGGAAGCAGTCACGGTCGGAGTTCAGGCCGTCGTCGCTGGCCTGCTGCTACTCGCCATCTCGACGGTCATCAAACTGCTCCGCCGAATCGACGCACGCCTAGCTACCCCGCCGGAAGCATCGCGTCCACCTTCCGAGGCGTAATCACCACCTCGCCAAACCGCACGCCGGTTTTACTCCGATTCGCCATCGACGTCGAGCGCGTCATACTCCGAATCGTGCAGCCCTCGCCGTAGAGATCCCGCACCAGCTCGCTATCGTCGTACGAGAGCACCCAGGCCCCTTCCAGCGCAAACAGCGCATCCCTGAGCGCGACGTGGTCCTCCTCGCCCCAGGCGCCGACGTCGTACTGGTGCCCCGCCGTATACGGAGGGTCCACGTAAAACAGCGCTCCAGGCCGGTCGTAGCGCGGCAGCAGCTCCCGCCAGTCCAGCCGCTCGATGTACACGCGGTCGAGGCGTTCGTGCAGATCGAAGATCCCCGCGTGCCACCGTTCCCGCGAAGCGCCAGGCCGAACGAAGCTCGTCCCGAAGTGCTCGCCTTTCGAGGCGAAACTGAGCTTGTTCGCCGCAAACCACCGCGCCGCCCGCTGGATGTCCGTCACGCCGGGCTGAGCGAGCAGCTCCTCGAACGTCGCACGGCTACGCGGCAGCCAGGTCAACTCATCCAGCAGCGCCTGCGGGTGGTGCTGCACCACACGGTAGAACGTCACCAATCGCTCGTCCAGATCGTTCACCCACCGCCGAACGGCTCGACGTAGCTCGTGTGCTCAGGAAAGAGCGGCAGGATGTGAGAGAGCAGTCGGCGCTTACCGCCAGGCCAGGACACTACAGGCGTCATCGGGTCGTGATTGAGTGAGACGCCAGCGTACCACTTGCTCACCCCCGTCCGCAAGGTGTCACACATCCCGCTAGGCACACTCTTCATCCGTAGTTTGCCCGAGTGAACACCTTCATCCTCATAGCCGCCCTAGCCGTCTACGTCGGCGTCCTGACCGCAGTGCGCGGATTGCGCCCGGCCATTCGAGTCGGGTTCGCGATCGGGGCGGGTGTGCTGCTGCTCGTGATGGCGTGGTCCGATGCGCAAGCAGCGATGGGCGCTCGACTCGTATTGATCGGCGTCGTCATCACCGTGATGCTGTTCACGATCCGCAGGCGAGGCCGCGAAGTCG
Organism: uncultured Rhodothermales bacterium; assembly: GCA_963973615.1. Lineage (GTDB taxonomy): Bacteria > Bacteroidota > Rhodothermia > Rhodothermales > BA12 > CAXBBB01. The sequence continues at coordinate 4,672 of CAXBBB010000221.1, forward strand.
AGCAGAAGTAAGCACCGCCCCTTGTGGCTCGTGTGTCATGTCACGCGTCCAAAGTCGTTGTGTCACGCGGCGTGTCCGATCTCGTTCAGGCTCCTCCGTTCTGTGCCAAGTGACGTGTCATCAGCGCACCAACGAAAGAAGCCGCTGAGCCTCATCGTCGAGACCCAGCGGCGTTCGTCATATCGGCGTCTACGTGTCATCGAAGGCCGTTTCTCAGGCCCTCCATCCCACGTCATCCCGCATCGTACCGGCTCATCCCACCTGTGTCACACCACCTGACTCATTACATGAACACCTTTATTCTCATCGCCGCGCTCGCGGTCTACATCGGCGTGCTGACGGCGGTGCGCGGGCTGCGACCTGCC
>CAXBBB010000222.1:0-5035 GCA_963973615.1 uncultured Rhodothermales bacterium
GGGAATCCTTACGCCGCCGCGATTTGCTGAATCAGCCGCAGGTTGATGCCAAACAGCAGCGGGATGTCGGCCATGATGAGGACAGCGCCCCCCAGCCCGGTTCCGGCGCCTTCGAGCGCGGCGAGGACGGCGTTTTCCTGCACCAGACTCTTGGCGTAGGCGTCGAGCGAGTCGAGCGGAATCGTCCGCAGATCCGCGACCGTCTCGACGGCGACGCCCTGTTCACGCAACGCTTTGAGAGCCGCGTTGGGGGCGTACGTCCACTGCGATGCATCGTTGAGCACGTTGAGCAGCCCCTCGACCACGTCACCCGCTTTCTCAGAGAGCGCGGCAGGAGCGACCTGGTCGACGGCCCAGTCGACGGGCTTCATCGCCCAGTTCATCGCTTGCGCCAGGACAGACGGTTCGGCGTGTTGCCACGCTTCGATGTCACGACGGACGGTGCGTTCGTATTCGGTCAGGGGCATAACGTGCAGTCGGAGTCAGATTCGTCTACCTAGTACGAAGCGCGCACGCGAAGGTTGACGCTGCCTCAAAGATGTCAACTCTGAGAGTTGACATCTTTCTCTCTCCGCCCCCTCACGTCATGATGCCGTACTTCTTGAGCAGCCGGTACATCGTCGCGCGGCCGATACCGAGTTCGACGGCGGCCTTGTCGACGTTGCCATCGCACAGGCGGTACGCGCGTTCGACGGCCTGCTGCTTTAAGTCTTCGATGGAGATGATGTCGCTGTCGTCAGACCCCAACGAGACGCCGCTGCTATCGTCGTCCGAAGGCATCGGAGCGGCTTCGGTCAGGCTCGCGACGGATTCAGCGCGGGGCGGCGCAGGACGTGGGGCAGGTTCGGCCTGCTGAGCGAGCGGCATCCGGTCGGCCCAGGGCGAGATCATAGTGCCGCCCTTGAGCATCAGGTCAGACTCAGAGATTTCGTCTTCGTCCGAGATCAGGATAGCACGCTCGACGGCGCTCTTGAGTTCGCGGACGTTGCCGGGCCAGTTGTAATCGAGAATCGCTTTCTTGGCTTCGTAGCCCAGCGTCTTGCCTCTGAATTCCTGGTGCGCGCTCACGTAGTCGCGCAGGAAGAAGGTGGCGAGCAGCAGGATGTCGTCGCCTCGGTCGCGCAGCGGCGGCAGCGGGACGGGGTACTGGAACAGGCGATAGTAGAGGTCCTCTCGGAACGAGCCCTCTCTGATCATCTGGAGCACGTCGCGGTTCGTGGCACTGATCACCCGCGCGTCGAACTGAATCATGTCGTTTCCGCCGACCCTGCTGATTTCGCGCGACTGGAGCGCGCGCAGCAGTTTGGCCTGCAGGTCCATATCGAGTTCGCCGATCTCGTCGAGGAAGATGGTCCCGCCGTCTGCCTGCTCGAACTTGCCGATTTTCTTTTTGTCGGCTCCGGTGAACGAGCCTTTCTCGTGGCCGAAAAATTCCGACTCCATCAGGTCGCGCGGGATTGCGGCGCAGTTGACGACTACGAACGGGCCGCGTTTGCGATTGCTCGAAAAGTGGATCGCCTTAGCGACCAGTTCTTTGCCCGTTCCGCTCTCACCGTGGATCGCGACCGTCAGATCGCCGCGCAAGGCCTTGTCGATCAGCCGGTAGACCTGCTTCATCGGGTCGCTGTCGCCGATCAGCCCCGCGATGGAGTAGCGCTTGCTGACTTCGCTGCGAAGCGTGTCGACTTCCTGCTCCAACTCCATCCGCTCGCGCACGCGCGACACCACGATTTCGAGCTTGACGATGTCGTCTTGCCCCTTGGTGATGTAGTCGTACGCGCCGATTTTCATCGACTCGACGGCCGTATCGACGACGCCCTGCGCCGACAGCATCACGACGTGGGTTTCGGGCGACTTTTCGCGCAGCTTTTTGAGCGTCTCGATCCCGCCGATGCCGGGCATCATGATGTCGAGCAAGACCAAGTGCGGCTTGTCGGCGATGGCGGCGAGCGCGTCTTCTCCGCTCGTGAAGACACGGACCTGATGATCGGGATTCTTCTCTAGGCGGTACGAGACCAGCCGAGCGTAGTGCGGATCGTCGTCGACGACGAAGATGCGAAATTTCATGCGGCGCGTGTAGGGGTGGGCGTGCTGTCAATCTACGAACGCCGCGCGGTTTGTCTCAGAATGGTATCCACCCTGTCACCCAAACCGGCCCTGAGTCAGCGCGCTTTAGATCAGCAGGAAGCCGAGCGCCGCAACGGTAAAGCAGTAGTACGCAAAGTATTGCAGCCGCCCCTGCTGAACGAACGAGAGCACGATCTTGATAGCGACGATACCCGTGGCAAACGCGACGACCGTTCCCACCAAAATCGGCGCCCAATCAACCTGAGCGCCCGACTCTACCAGTTCCAGCGTTTTGATGAGCGTTGCCCCCACGATGACTGGCAGCGACATCAGGAACGAGAAGTCGGCGGCGTCCTTGCGGTTGACGTTTAGGTAAATCGACGTGGCGATGGTCGAGCCGCTGCGCGAGATGCCCGGAATCATCGCTGCGCCCTGGGCGAGCCCGGCCAACAGCGCTTTTCCGGTCGAGTACTCACCATCCGGGTTAGGCCGAAAGCGGATAAGCAGCAGCAGAATACCGGTGACGACAAGCATACCCAGAACGGCGTGTGGATCGCCAAAGAGCGCCTCCAGGTTTTCCTTGAACAGCACATAGATGATTCCCGTCGGGATCATCGACAACAGGATGTAGAGCACGAGCCGGAGCGACGGCGTCCCTTCGGGCGCTTCGTGCGGCGCATAGTCCAGCGTATCGCCTTCGGTATACTCGATCCGCCCTGGTGCCAGCGCCGCTTTCCATCGCGATGGACGAAACAGCAACGGCACGCCTTTGCCGATCAGCCCCTTGATCCGAGAGAAGTAGACGACGCAGATGCTGAGGACGGTGCCAAAGTGGACGAACACCTCGAACGCGATGTCATCCGTCGCTTCAATGCCGAGCAGATACTCGCCCAGCACCAGGTGCCCGGACGACGAGACGGGTAGAAATTCGGCGAGGCCCTGAATTAGCCCCAAGATGGCGGCTTGCCAGACGGACATGCGACACATGGAAAAGTGAAGCGGCCAAGATAGCCTGCTCCCGGTCCGCGCAGCGCAACGAGTCTGTCGACATTGAACTAGAACTGCTGCCACATAGGAACAAAGGCAACGCCCAAAGTGAGACCTTGTGAGGCGTGACTCACGCTCGACTCCCAGGCCGAAAAGTGTACCCCCCCGTAGATGCCCAGCCAGGACCGTAACCGGTAGTATCCTTGGAGGTCGAACACGGTCCGCCCGCTGTCGATTTTGTCCGATAGAGCCAGAAACTGATAACTCGCGTGCGCGACGACATGAAGGTTCTCGATCGGGCGGGCGGTATAGAGCAAGTTGGGACCTGCGTGAGCCACGAACTCGACGGTCGTCGTAGTCGGCCCGACATTCGGCCCCGTCGTTTTCGAAGGCTCGGTGGCATCCAGAAGGACGAAGCCCGCGTCGAATCCGCCGCCAAACTCTCCGAACGGCGTCTCGACAAATGTGCTTCCGAGCCACATGTCGACAAACCCCGAACTAGCGAGGTCTCTGCCCTCCTCGACAGGGTCGTCCTGAGCGTCCGAATCGAGCGCGTCACCGCCCAATGCCGCGTCTACCAACCCATAGATGATGGGCACGGTAAGCGTCTGCAAGTTGGCAACCACGGCTCCCGACTCTCCATACCCGATCACCGTCCAGCGGTCTCCGGGCACACCTTGCAGAGCGTCGAAGTGGACGCCATAGTTGGAGATGGAGGTCGACTCTTCCGGCGGAGTGAAAGCGAACTGTGCATGAACCAGTGGGGCAAAGAGCAGAAAAATTGGAAAGAGGAGAAGACGCATGCTGGCATATTTGGGTGAACGCCGTTCAATTTGATACATCAAGCCTACTCATGCTATCCCAAGCCTTTGGGATTCGGACCTCGGATTCCGTTCTTGCGTCATGCCTGACATTTGCCGCTTCGATTTCGCCGCCCCTCTCCTGCCGCCGGATGAGGGCACGATGGGCATGGCCTACATCCCACTTCCGGTCGACGTGGCGACGGCGCTGCTCTCCGACAAACCGCGCCGCGTGGATGGCATGCTCGAAGGCCAACCGTTCAGCCGGTCGCTGCAAGGATCGACGGTGGATACCCTCCACGTGCGCTTTGGACAAACGACCCTCAGAGACATTGGAAAGGCTGTCGGCGACTGGGTCGAGGTAGAACTGTGGCCCGACCTGAATCCCGATCATGTCGCCCTGCCCGATGAGCTGACTGCCGCGCTGGATGCAGACGACAAAGCGCGCGACCGATTCGAGGGTATGACGCCCGGCAAGCGCCGCTCGTTGTGCTACCACGTCACGTCGGCCAAGCGTACGGAGACGCGCGTCAAACGGGCCGAGGAGTTGACGCATAAGCTGAGCAGCTACACGCTCCACCAAGACAAGGCGCTGCGCCAACGCGGCATCGTGCCCAAAGGAGCGGATGCGTAGTGGCTCGTTTACACCCCCGCGAACCAGCCTAAAACACAATCTGGAACTGAACGACGAGCAGGTGCTGATTGACCGGATTGTCTACGTCCGGCAGCCCGTTGGCGTAGGCGATTGTAAACCGCTCCTGGTGGTAGGGCAAACCGCGCAACGCGCTCACACTCACACTGGCGCCTGCCGTGAGAAAGAGATCGGCCCGACCTCGGTCTAGGTCCGGTGTCAGTCTTTCCGCCCGCGCGAACACCTCGCTGAAGAGTGTCGGACGAGCCGCTCCAAACAGCGACAGGCCAAGCACGCGCTGATCGTCGTCGCCCTCGTAGTGGATACCGATGGCGTCGGCTTTGAGGCGCAGGGGTTGGCTGCCCGGCTCGGCGCCCCAATACAAGTGGGCCGCATAGCTGGCATACGAACGTCCGTTGGTGTTTGGCCCCTCGGCGCTGTTGTAACTGGCGTAGCCGCCCACCTCGACGCCTCGAAGTGCCGCGGGCGAGTAGCCGACGTAGCCGCTCACGGCCTGAGCGACTCGGTTCAAGCCGCCGGTCGCGTCACC
>CAXBBB010000223.1:0-5032 GCA_963973615.1 uncultured Rhodothermales bacterium
TCGTTTTCCCGCTGCCGGGTGGCGCTTCGAGAACGACGACGGGATGCTCTTCCAGCGCCGCACGCAACTCGGACAGAACAGCGGTGACGGGCAGACTGGGCAGTGGCATCAGCGTACAACGCGCAGGTCAGAGACAGGAGCCGCACCGCACAGAGAGCGCAGGTCGGAAGGCTGTTGAGGGTAGCCGAGAACGGTGTTCTCTCGCGATTCAGTACAGTTTTTCGACTTCACAATCCACACACGAAAGCGCCACAGTTCTGCCACAACTCTGCGTGGACTTCCCCGCTACACCTCTTTCTACCTCCTCATCCCGTTCCGATGCATTCGTATCTCCGCGCGCTCGCGCTCCTCGGCCTGCTGGCACTCCCCCTCACGGCTCAGGCCCAACGTCCGGGCGGCGGCGCACCGGCTGGGGGCACCATTTCGGGTGTCGTCGTCGAGGCTGCAAACGGTGCCACGATTCCGGCAGCATCCGTTGCGATCTACACCAAGGCCGATTCGTCGTTCTTGACTGGCACGATTACCGAAGACGACGGCGCATTCCTGCTCGAGCGACTGCGTCCCAACACGTACTACGTCCGCGTGTCGTTCATCGGCTTCGAGACGCAGACGTTCTCGGACATCGAGATCAGCCGAAGCAACCTGAACGTCGATATGGCCGAAGGCGCGGTCCTACTAGACGGCGCGACGGTAGAAGCCGAACGCGCCTTCGTCGAAGTCGGCATCGACCGGACCAGCTACAACACCGCCGACCAGGTCGTCGGCCAGGTCGGTACGGCGACGGACCTATTGCAGCAAATCCCATCGGTAGAAGTCGACCAGGATGGGGGCATCAGCCTGCGTGGAAATGCCAATGTCGCGATCCAGATCAACGGGCGTCCCGCTCCGGTAAGCGGCGCGTTTTTGGGCGTGTTCTTGCAGCAGCTTCCGGCCAACCAGATCGAGCGCATCGAAGTGATTCCCAACCCGTCGGCGCGCTACGAGCCGGACGGCATGAGCGGCATCATCAACATCGTGCTCAAGCAAGACGCCGAACTGGGCCTCAGCGGTAGCCTGTCGGCAGGCGGCGGCACGCAAGGCGACGCCAACGCGGGCGCGAGCATCAACTATGGCAAAGGCAAGTGGAATGCGACGGCCAACTACGGCCTGCGTCTCGACAGCCGTCCCAGCAGCGGAACGAACCTGCGCGAGACGTTCACGACGAACAACGCCTATGGAGTACCTACGCTTCTGGATCAAGACAGTAATGGCGACCGCAGCGGCATGTCGCACCTCGTCAGCACCAACGTCGACTACAAACTATCGCCAAAAGGGACAGTCTCAAGTGCGCTCGTGCTCAGCCTGCGCTCAAGCGAGAACGAAGACATCGAAGTGACTCGGCTGGGCCAGTTCGGTGGTGCGCAGACCATGTTTGAACAGTACAACCGCATCCAGGACGAAACCGGCGACGGCCTGAGCGTGGACGCGCGAATCGGATACGACTACGTCGTCGAGTCCGGCCGCGACGAGCTACGGACCGAGCTGAGCTACGACGTATCGAGCAATGACGAAGTCGAGCGCTTCCGCGTCGACCCCTTCGGATCGGTCGGCTCTCCGGTCAACGCCGGGCCGTTCGAGCAGATCGAAGACCACCTCGACCACGAGGGCGAAGTACGCATCGACTGGACGCGTCCGGCAGGCGAAGACGCCAAGTTCGAATTGGGCTACCAGGGCAAAGTCAACATCGCTGACTACGAATCGACGCTCGACTCGCTGGACACCGGCTTCCGCCGCGTCGACTCGTTCGACCTGACGGATCAGGTGCATGCCGGGTACCTCATCTACGGTCGCACGATGGGCCAGTGGGCGGCTCAGGCCGGTGTGCGCGCCGAGTACCAGGGGCAGGACTTCACCTTTACTCAGGGAGCCGAGGACCGTAGCGCGGACATCACCCGCTTCAATGCCTTCCCGAGCGCCTTCCTTACGTTCGCCCCGACCGACGGCCAGCAGTTCAAAGCCAGCTTCAGCCGCCGTATCAACCGCCCGCGCGGACGCCAACTGAACCCTTTCCCTTCGCTCGGCGACCCCTTCAACATCCGCGTAGGCAATCCAACCCTCGACCCCGAGTTCACCAACGCCTACGAGCTGGGCTATTCGGCATTCTCGAACAAAGGATCGGTTAGCCTGACGCCGTTTTACCGCCGCACGACGGGCGTCATTCGCCGCAGCTCTACGTTCGATCCAGCTACCGAGGTGAACACGAGCACGTTCGTCAACCTCGACACCGAGGAGAGCTACGGACTCGAGGTTGTCACAACGCTCCGCGTCCTTGGACGAGGAAACGTGCTGCTCTCGCTCAACGGCAACCGGCAAGTGTCCGATGGAACCGTCGATGGCGAGTCGACCGGCGCTGATGCATTCACGTGGGGCGGACGCATGAGCGTCAACCTGCCCCTGCGGGAAGGCACGGACCTTCAGGCCTTCGGCTTCTACCGCGCCCCGTACGACACCGAGTTCGGCCGCATCAGCAGCTTCTCGCTGAGCAATCTGAGTGTCCGCCAGCGCTTGATGGACAACCGCCTGAGCGTCTCGCTCAACCTGAGCGACGTGTTCGATTCGTCGGGCTTCTCGTTCAACCTCGGCGGCGTCGATTCTAACGGAGCGCCCACTTTTAATCAAGAGGCGACCCGGCGCTGGCAGGGACGTAACCTCTCGCTCTCGCTGATCTACGTATTCGGCGACCAGAGCAACCAGAACCGCCGACGTAACCGCGGCGGTGAGGAGCGCGGCGGCGACGGCGGGGGCGAGACCGAAATGTTCTGATCGGCTGATCCGTCGATTATCTCCGAGCCTGACAGGTCGCCCAGATCTGTCAGGCTTTTTTCTGCGCCAGCCGCTCGGCGATGCTCGCCAAGTCAATCGCGCGTTCCTCCCCGATGCGCCATCCATCGCCGACGCGTGCGACCACGACTCCACCAGACCCTGCCCGAAATCCCAGTCGACGCGCCAGATGCTCGACCCAAAATCGGTCAGCGCCCTCCGCTTCTATCGTGAGAACAGGCGCATCGGTTCGTTCGACTTCTGATCGATAACCTATGTTCACGCCGAACGCCCGATCCAGCACTCCGTCCAGTCCCAGCGATTCGGGCAAACCGGCGTGCAAGGTAGCGGGGTCGTCAGCCGATGGAACGAGCGCCCACACCTGATCGGCAGACGCAAGAGCGGCATCGAGTTCGTGCGTCGCGGCAAGAAGCGCGCGCCCCTCGGTTCGGGCGAGGTCGCGGAGCAAGGCGAACACGTCGGATCGGCCCGGCGCGTCGAGGTGCGCCGTCGGCTCATCGAGCAGGACGACGGCTCCGTCCTGTGCCAGCGCTCGAGCGATAAATACGCGCTGCTGCTCCCCGCTGCTCAACTCGCCCATCGGACGCGTTGCGTAGGCGTCTGCCCCAGTCCGCTTGAGGGCATGTGATACAGCCGCTCGGTCGGCGTCCGAAAGGCGCCCCGTCAGCGAGGTGTGAGGATAGCGGCCCAGCGCGACTACCTCGCGCGCCGTCAGCCCGCCCGCCGTCGTCCGGTCGCTCAGAACGAGTGCCAACCGCCGCGCACGCTCGCGCGCTGTCAGACCGTGCAGCCTCTCGGAGCCAACACGCACGCTCCCTCCTACCGGATCGAGCAGCCCGGCAACAGTCCGCAGCGTCGTCGTCTTCCCTGCCCCGTTGCGTCCGACCAGGACCGTGAGCGTGCCCGGCTCCAATACCGCATCGCCCACAACGGCAACAGCGGTCGATCCGTAGCCGACGCGCAGGTCGTGCGTAGTGAGTGCCGGTTGAGACATAGGAGAAGCGACGTGTACCGTCTGAATACCACAATCAGAAAAAGCGCGCCATGCGCCGCCCGCGCACGATGATCGCGATGACGAACGGAGCGCCGACCAGCGAGGTGACGGCGTTGATGGGCAGTTGCAGCGGACTTCCCGGCAGCCGGGCCACTAGGTCGCACACGAGCAGCAGCGCCCCGCCGATCAGCACGCAGGCAGGCAGCAAGACGCGGTGATCCGCCGATCCCGTTAGCGCGCGAGCGACGTGTGGAACGGCCAGCCCGACGAATGCAATCGGACCGCAGAACGCTGTCACGCCTCCGGCTAGCAAGCTCGTCGACGCGAATGCGGCCCAGCGGACGCCGGTTACAGGCACACCCATCGTCCGGGCGTAGCGCTCGCCCAGTAGCCATGCGTTGAGCGGTTTGACGAGGAATGCGGCAACCCCGATGCCTAACACCGAAAGCACCGCCAGCACACCCAGTTTGGCACCCGTCACCCCGCCCAGGCTACCGAAGGTCCAGAACACGAACGTCTGCAACTGCTCGGCCGTCGCGAAATACTCCAAGATCGAAACCGCCGCGCTCGCAAACGCCGCCACCATCAACCCTACGATCAGGACGGTCACGCTATCCTCCACGCGCGCGGCGACGAGTAGGACGAGCAGTAGCACCCCTGCAGCCCCGATCAGCGCAGCGATTGCCGTCGTCCAGGGTCCCAGCGCCAGTCCCCAAGCGGCACCTCCGAGCGTAACGACGGCGACACCCAGGCCCGCCCCAGCACTCACGCCCAGCACGTACGGGCCAGCCAGCGGGTTGCGGAAAATCGTCTGCATCTGCAAGCCCGCAACGCCCAGTGCGGCTCCGGCGAGCAGTCCGGCCAGTGCGCGCGGCAATCGAGAATCGAGCACGATGACCCGAGTGATGCGATCCGTCTCGCCGCCCGTGATCAGCATCCAAACGTCCATCGCGCCTACGTCCGACGAGCCGAGCATCAGACTCAGCACGACCAGCCCGACGCAGACCGCGATCGCGACGACCACCCAGCGCGCCATATGCATCATTGGTCGCCCATGCGCGGAGGCAGGCGGCGGAAGTAGGTCATCTCGTGATCGGGCAGGCTCCCGGTGTAGAACGCCTTGATTAGGTCAGCCAGAACTACGTCGGGTTCGGCGACAGCAGTCTCGAAGAAGTCGAACCCGCCGCCTTCGCTCATCCGAGCGTCGTAGTTGAACAC
>CAXBBB010000224.1:0-5029 GCA_963973615.1 uncultured Rhodothermales bacterium
CGGACGATGCGACTGCCCTCCGTGCCCAAGCGGCCGGAGCCCACATCGTCACAGAGCCGCGACGAGGATACGGTCAGGCGTGTCTAACCGGTATCGCTTCCGCCCGAACACTGGGTGCCGACGTGATCGTGTTTCTGGACGGCGACTGGAGCGACTATCCCGCGGAGTTGCCGTCGCTCACCTCGCCGATCCTGAACGGTGTCGCCGATTTTGTCGTGGGATCTCGGATGCGTGGCAAGCGGCAAAAGGGCGCGATGTTGCCCCAGGCGCTGATCGGCAACCAGCTCGCGTGTGGGTTGATGCGGCTGCTGTGGGGGGCCACGTATACCGATCTGGGACCCTTTCGCGCCATCCGCCTAGACGCGCTCGACCGTTTGCAGATGGACGACCGCACGTTCGGCTGGACGATCGAGATGCAGATCCGCGCCGCGCAGTACGGACTCCGTACGTTCGAGCGGCCCGTTCGGTACCGCAAGCGGGTTGGAGTGAGCAAGATCACCGGCACGCTCAGCGGCACGGTTCGGGCGTCGTACAAGATTCTGAGCACGATCGCCCGCTTCGCCGCTCAGCCCAACCCGTCTCGTTCTGCCAAGTGAGAAGAGTGGGCGCCCGCCATGCAACCGACTCGTTCCGTTTCGCGTTGACTCCTTCTATGCAAACCGCTTCCACCGAGCGGACCTCTCACCCAACTTCGCCTCATGCAATACAAGATCTGGTTCAACGGACAACTCGTCCCGTATGAAGACGCCACCGTCCACGTCCTCGCGCACGTCGTCCACTACGGCTCGTCTGTTTTCGAAGGCATTCGCTGCTACAACACCGAGAAAGGCTCGGCTGTGCTACGCCTGCGTCCGCACCTGCAGCGGCTCATCGACTCAGCGAAGATCTATCGCATGGACTTGGGCTACACGATTGACGAACTGGAGGAGGCTGTACTCGAAACGATCCGCGACAGTGGGCTGAAGGCGTGCTATATCCGACCTGTTGCGTATCGCGGGACCGGCTCGCTGGGCGTCAACCCGCTCAAGAACCGCGTCGATACGGCGATTGCCGTCTGGGAGTGGGGCGCCTACCTGGGGCCCGAAGCTGTGGAGCAGGGCGTCGACGTGCAGGTGGCGTCGTGGAATCGCTACGCACCCAACACGATGCCTGCCCTGGCCAAAGCGGGGGGTAACTACCTCAACGCCGCGCTGGTCAAGATGGACGCTGTCCTCAATGGCTTCACCGAGGGTATCATGCTCACGCACGACGGCCACCTCGCCGAAGGCAGCGGTGAAAACCTGTTCCTGGTCCGCGACGGCGTCCTCTACACGGCCCCGACTGGCTTCTCGATTCTTCCCGGCATCACGCGCGACGCCGTTCTGACGATGGCCGCCGATCTGGACCTGCGTGTCGAGCAAGCCGCTCTTCCGCGTGAAGCTCTCTACGTTGCCGACGAAGTGTTCTTCACTGGCACCGCCGCCGAGGTCACACCTGTCCGCAGCGTCGACCACCACACCATCGGCGAAGGCCGCCGTGGTCCGATCACCGCGCGCCTCCAGCAGGCGTTCGACGACGTGATCGTCCGAGGAAACGACCCGCACGGTTGGTTGACGCCTGTCGGTGGATAGAGCGGAGCTTGGCCGGCGAACTCAGCTTCCGAAGAGCTACGAGACGGTAGGCTCGTGCGGACCTGGCAGGTCGACTGCGATCTGCCAGGTCGCCGTGCCCGCCTAGTTTTCGCCGCCGCCGACCCCACGGTAGAAACGAGCGTCGGCCGCTCCGAACGAGGTGCCGATGATCACGAAGTCGAGTTCGCCGAACCCGTTGAGGTCCATCCAGGCGCCATCGCCGCCGTATGGGGCGGCTCCTGTTGCGTGGAGGGTGAAGGTGCCCGAGCCGTCGTTATCGTAGACGTAGTAGCTACCTACTCCTTCGATGGGGCTACCGTCAAGGCCGGCCAAGAGCAGGTCGAGGTCGCCGTCGCCGTCGCGGTCGGCAGCGTCGGCGACCGACCCGGCGAGTTGAGGGAGTGTCAGGCCGCTGGGGCGGAACGTGCCATCCGCGTTGCCCATCAACAGGGCCGTCGTGCCTTCGACGAACTGCGGGCCGACGACCGATCCGGTGAGGAGCAGGTCGAGCAGGCCATCGCCATCCAAGTCATTGAGCGTGGCGGCGCCTCCGAACGTGCCGGGCACACCTGCATTGGCCACTTCCGAGAAGCTGGTTTCTCCTACTCGGCGCACATACACGCGTCCGGTCGGTCCCCCGTTTGCGCCGATGCCGCTGACGACGAGTACGTCGGTCCCGGATCTGTCAGTTGCGAAGTCGAGAGCGGCTAGTTCGACGCCGGGCAGACGTGTGACGAGATCGAGCCGAGCAGGAGTAGTTGCGTTCAAGCGTGGCACGTATCGCATCACGTCGAGCAGGCGTTCACTTCCGTTTGTACCGCTAACGGCCACCAAGTCGTTGGTCGAAGCCAGCTTTGCGTTGTAGACCGAGGGAAGGGAAGGGCCGGGGCGCAGCGATCCGGTGTCGTTCGTGTAGAGTAGACCGGACGCCGTGGTGGGGGGGATGCTGTTCGGCGCACCGACGACGAGCAGATCGGCTCCGGCTCCACCAGTCAAGTGTGCTGCGAGTACATCGCCGAGTCCGGCTTGGGAAAGCGCTACGGGCTGCGTCGTAAACGACAGCCGATGACTCACCTGTCCGTTCGGCGATACGACGGCCGTTTCTCCGCCGGCCGTATAGATCCGAGTCACTGGAGATCCTTCGCCGAGCCTTCCCGCTACGACCAAGCCGGGAAGCGAGCCTCCCGAGAAGAACGCCTGCGTCAGCGAAGCCTCAGAAACCGAAGCCACGCCCGATCCGGTCAGAAACGCTTCATACGACGTTTGCGCGTGAGCGGACCCAATCGTAAACGTGATCAGCAGGAGAGATAGGAGGCGCATAGACGATGGGGAGGGAAGGTAAGAGAGCCGGTAGGTTGTACGCGGAGAGGACGCATCAGTAGTAGGGCGGACAGCCAATGAGGGGGAAGTTTGGAAGCGGAGGAGGATCGCGTCGGCCAACGTAAGCCTGGAAGACGGGACTACCGCCGAACGTCCCTGCCAGCATGATTTCGAGATCTCCTCTGCGGTTACCATCTATCCAGCCCCCATCGCCGCCGTAGGGTGCGGGACCTTTGGCGTAGAGCGAGAACTCGCCTGTTCCGTCGCCGTCGTACACGTAGTAGACGCCGACGGCGTCGAGTGGGCTGCCCTCAAGGCCGGAGAGCAGAAGGTCGAGGTGTCCGTCGCTGTTGTGATCTTGTACGTCGATCACCGGTTCGGCGACTTGTGGAAAGTCGAGACCGCTAGGTTGGAACGTACCGTTCGGCGTACCGAATAGGACCGAAGTGGTGCCTTCAATGAAGTGAGGACCATACCGCGAGCCGCTGATGAACAGGTCGAGCAGGCCGTCTTCATTCAAATCCTCGAGGAAAGCCGAGCCGTTGTACAGGGGCGGAAGGTTAGTCGTCGGCATCTCGCGAAACGCCGTCTCGCCTGCCGCTCGGCGATAGTGGCGCGCGACCGGAACGCCGTCCTCGTCCCCAATACCGCTCGCGACCAGAACCAGAGTGCCGTCCATCTCTGTTGCTAGTGCAAGCGCAGCGAGTTCAAGTCCGGGCAACTGCACTTCGGTATCGAGCCGAGTCGTTCTGGGCGACGTGCCAGGAACGAAGCGCAGCACATCGAGCACCAAGCCTGATCCTGTGTTGCCACTGATGGCAACTAGTTCACCGTCGACCGCAAGCGTAGCGTTGTAGACAGCGGGAAGCAGCGGCCCCGGCGCCAGAGCGCCGGAACTGGACACAAACATGCGCCCGGTCGGATTGTAAGGTGCCTCGGTTGCCTGAGCGCCGACGACGAGAAGATCATCGCGGTCTCCTCCTGAGATGTTGACGAGCTTCACGTCGCCTAGCCAGACTTGGGGTAGCGCAGTCGGGGAGGCATTGAAAAATAATTGGCACTGGTCCTCTTGGGGCGGTGTGTTGGTAATGATCTGCTCTCCGAGCGACTCGTAAAGGCGCGTGCTGATCGCGCCGCCGGGAAGCCGACCCGACAGGACGAAGTCGGGACGCCTCGAGCCGATGAAATCACCTTGCGAGAACGATACGCCGGTCAGCAGGGGTACGCCCTGAGTGGGTAGGTAGGACGTATGCGTGATCTGTGCCTCCGCCAATGGAATACACATCAGCAAGAGCGTGAGCACACTCCAAAGATGTTTTGTAGAGGCGATGGAGGTAAATCTATTCACTGTTGTTTCCTCCCCCACGATAGAAATAGATGCCCAAGAGGCCAAACTGGCGCCCCGTGAGGACGAAGTCGAGTTCTCCTGTGCCGTTGCCATTGATCCAGCCACCGTCGCCGCCGAAGGGAGCGCTTCCGGTCGCGAAAAGTGAGAAGTTGCCTGTGCCGTCGCCATCGTAGACGTAGTACACCCCTGTCCGATCAAGGGGGCTGCCCTGCAACCCGGCAAGCAGTAAGTCGAGGTCACCATCTCCATCTCGATCCGCCAGGTCGACGACGGATTCCGCTACGCTGGGAAAGCGCATGGCTGAGGAGGTAAAGGTGCCATCGGGCATACCGATGAAGAGTTGGGTCTCGCCTTCGATAAATTGAGGACTAACCCTAGAGCCACTGACGAAGAAGTCCAGCAGGCCATCTCCCGTCACGTCGACGACTTGGATCTCAGGGTTGAAAAGAGGGGGCACCTCTACGCCTGTGACTTCTCTGAAGCGGTCTACTTCGGGAGCTCTCCGGTACACGTGTGATTCCGGGACCCCCTCTGCGTTTACGCCGATGGCGACGAGGAGAAGTGCGCCCGAAGCATCTCGGTTAAGATCAATTCCGGCAAGCTCTAGGCCCGGCAGGCGATCCTCGACAGTAAAGCGCTCGGTTCCGGATGTCCCATCCGATTCGAAGCGGAGCACGTCGAGGAGTAGCCCCTCCTCCGCACGCCCGCTGACGACGATTAGACTGTCGTGCCGCGCTAGCGATGCGTTGTA
>CAXBBB010000225.1:0-5010 GCA_963973615.1 uncultured Rhodothermales bacterium
CTTCTCGCTGACGCGCGTCGGTAGCCGCCGCATCTCAAACGTGTACCCGGTCTTCGGCGTCCGCACCGGCGAGGACAAAACGCAGGCGCAGTTCGCCATCAGGGGCGAGTATCGCACGCCGACGCGGACCGGCGCCATCTTCGTCCCAGAAGTCGGCTTCGGCTTTGCGGACGGGGTGTCGCTTTCGCTCCTCGGCAACTTCTTTTTCCAGAATGAGCGCAACTTCGGACGTGGGCTGCAACCCTACTACGGCATCGGTGGCGGACTCCTCACGCGCGACGGGTTCAGCGGAACGGGGCTGGCGCTAAACCTCGCCATCGGAGCCGACTACCCGGTTGGTCCTGGCGCATTCGTCGGCGAGGTATCGACGCTTGATCTGTTTCAGTACACGCGCGTCCTCGTCGGCTATAAGCTGGCGTTTTGATGCGGATCGCCCTCCTTCTTCTAACCGGAGCGCTGCTCCTGATCGCAACGCCTGACGCGCGCGGACAGGACGCGATGCCGGTCGTCCAGCCCGTACCTGCGGGTGCACGAAGCGGAGTCGACCGGGTGCGGCAACGACTGAGCCGGACGCGCCCACCGGCCTATGTGATTATCGTACCGCAGCAGAGTGCTCCAACGCCCTCCCAAACCGTCACCGTCGATCCGTCGACAGGTGAGCGGGTTCGCTACGTGCCAGTCCCCTATGCTGTCCCGTCCGGCTACACAGCACCTTCGCAAGTCGTCCGTGTCGATCGACAAAATGGGTTCGTCCCAGCTCCGGGCGCATTCGGCACCCCAGACTCCGTCAGAACCACAGATCCAACCATTCGCCCCACTCTGCTCTTGCCAAACGGCGTCGCGGCACAACCTCGGGCGACGATCCAGAGTGTCCAGGAAGTCGAGCGGGCCCTGTTCGAGACGGGCTTGTTTCGCGCGGTCGGCGTCAACTTCGAGTTTGGCAAAAGTGAGTTGCTCGACGGAGCCGACGTACTCGTCGATCCAGTCGGCGACGTGCTCCAACGATATCCGACGCTTCGAATCGAAGTCGCGGGACACACCGATTCGGTCGGCAGCGACGACTTCAACCAGCGACTGAGCGAGGCGCGTGCCCAGACCATCGCCGCGTACCTGGTCGAGCGCTGGGGCATTGACGCAGCCAGACTTACGGCAACTGGCTACGGGGAAACGTTGCCGCTAGTGAGCAACGACAACCCGACGGGCCGCACGTTGAATCGCCGCGTCGAGTTTCGCGTGGTAGAGCTCGCCCCCTAACCTCTCCCGGCACTATGCCGACGCCTTCCGCCTCCGACCGCCTCCGAGCAGACCACGCCGACGCCCTGTTCGTTGTCGCCCAGCTCGCGTCGGCAGACAGCCGAACCGCCGCCGAGTACGTCACTTCGATTCTAGCCGAAACCGACGTTGCCTTCGCCGCTGATGGTGAGGAAGAGCGCCGATTGCTCGTCCGCGCTCTGCTGAACCGCATCGCTCAAGCCGATGGCGACGCCGACGTAACGTCACACGTGGCCCAAACCCAGTTGGCCCGCGTCGTAGGTGAGCGGCTGCCCGTCGTCCTCTCGGGATTGGATCGGGCGGATCGTGTGCTTCTCGGAATGCGGCTCGTGCAGTTGGTGCCCCCGAATCAGGTGGCTGGTCAATTGGGTGTCGACGAGGCCGACGTGATCGAGCATCAGCGTAGCGTGACCGAACGTGTACGGGATGCGCTGCTTTCCGGGGCTGCGCCTTATGAAGTCGACGCGCTGGGCAACCACCTCACCCACGAAGCACTCAGCAATGCCATCGGGCGCACGCTAGGCGACGACTTACAGTCGCTTCCGCCCTCGCTGCGTGCGTCTCAGCCCGAGCCATCGCCCACCACTCCTGAGCCGCAATCGCTCGCGCCTAAACGATCGAACCGATTTCTCCTCGCAGGATATCTCGCCCTGGCTGTCGCCATCACGCTGCTCACCGTGTACGCCGTCACCCGGATGCGTGTGGACACGGTAGAGACAGATGCCGTCTCGCTCGCCGTCCGACAGGCTGCCGGGGTAGAACTGATCGTCGAGACGACCGAACCCGAGCGAGCTACCCAGTTTGCGCACGATCACAGCGGTTTTTCCTTCGCCCTCCCTACCCTCGACGGGTATCAACTGCGCGGTGTGACGCTACATGAGTTGGTGGAAGGCGTCTCGATCCCTGCGTTTGGCTTTACGAGCGATGCAGATGCCGAGGTGATGCTCTTCACCTTTCCTTATTCCTTGCTCGACCGAGCCGCCGGTCGTCTCACGCTCGATCACGATACCCGGTCTGCGTTAGAGGCCCCAGACGCCATTGCCATCCATTCGCTCAAGGACGCTAGCGCTCTTGTGTGGCGCCATCGGGACGACGTGTTCGTAGCCGTCACCGATGGCGACGCGGATATGCTCCGCGATCGTATCACTTGGTAGCCACCGGACTGGAATCGTCGACCAGCACTTCGGCTAGGGGAAGCTCAATCCGGAACGTCGTCCCGCTGCCCTCGCCGACGCGGGATTCGAGCAGCCGGATGCGGCCGCCGTGGTAGTCCTCGACGATGCGCCGCGCCAGGCTCAATCCCAGTCCCCAACCGCGCTTTTTGCTGCTGTATCCCGGACGAAATACGTTTCCAAAGTCCGCGCGCGCGATGCCTTTACCGGTATCGGAAACGTCGATAACGGCCTCTCCGCTCTGCCGCATCACGTTAATGGAGACGCGCCCGCCGTCTCGGTCCATCGCGTCGACAGCGTTTTTGAGCAGGTTCTCGATCACCCACGAAAACAACTCGGCGTTGAGATCGACGATCAGCCCATCGGGTACCGACACGTCCAGTTCGACGATGCGGCCCAGGCTCGGCAACCGGCGCCGGATATACAGTGCGGTTTCCTCGATAGCCAGATCCAGCGGTTGCGGACTGAGTTTGGGCAGAGAACCGATGTCCGAGAAGCGCGACGTCACGCGGAGCAGCCGGTGCGTATCAGCCTCGATCTCGTCGACGGCCTCGGCCTGATCGGGCGACAGGGGGGTCGAACGCAGCAGTTCGGTCCAGCCCATCAAACCCGACAGCGGCGTACCGAGTTGGTGCGCCGCTTCCTTCGCCATACCGACCCACAGGCTGCTCTGCTCGCTCCGCCGAACGTAGGAGAAGCCCGCATACCCGATCAGAACGAACAGCCCGACCACGCCCAGTTGCGCGAACGGAAAAACCCGCAGTTCACCCACGAGCTGTGAGTTGCCGTAGAACAGCCGCTGATCTAAGATGAGCGTCCCATTCGATTCGACCTGAATGGGAATGGGGTCGCGGTCCTCACCCATGTCAGCTGCAAGCCCGACTAGAGTGATCGACAGCAACGAATCCGAGCGTGGATCGCCCGTCCAGACCGAGTCGACGGGGACGTTGCGCCACGTGTTGGGCGTCCCATCCCCGTTGAGCAGGACGACGGGAATGCCGAAGCGGTTGGGCAATGTTATCCGATCCGTAATAAAATCGATGTCTGGGCTTTGCGACCGCCGCGCGTCGCGAATCGCCGATACAAAACGGTCCTGTTCGTTCGGTGTCAGCGATTGGTCCCGCTCAATCCTATCAATCAGTTCGTCGAGCGCCTCCCCCTCTTCGACAGATTGCGACGACTGAGCGGCCTTGTTGAGTTCCTGAATTCCTGCAGCCCATAGGTCGACCAGATACGCCTCCCGATCAGCCAACAGCCCAACGACGCGCTGTGTGTAAAACAGCGAAGCCAGGGCGATCACAATGGCGAATACGATGAGGCCGCGTTTGAGCGAGATCGAGTGGCGGTAGGCGCGCATAGAGTCGGACGTGAGGACGCCAAACTAACGCGGGATCCTGGGCCATCTGTCTGCTATCGCCCTGATGTGCGAGGTCGGCCTTTCGAACTCGCACCATGCTACCTGCTACGCGTCCTTACCGACGTCCTTCCACTCCGCGTCGATTACGTCGCCCGACCGTCCTTCGCGGAAGGCACGTTCTGAGTCGGCGGCGATACGGGCAGCACGTCCAAGTAGCGCGTCGATTCCGCGTGCGGCTAAGTCTCCGGCAGCGGCGAGGGTGAAGACGGTTTTGCCTAGCCCATTCAATTTGTCGAACTGCACGGGCGATGCATCGTCGGCGCGGCGATCGTCGGACGAACCGATCGAATGTGGATAGCGATTGGACACGGCTGTACGCTTAGGCGAGCGGGGAAGCTTCGTCTTCTTCGGGATCGACTCCATCCGTTGGCATAGAGGAAGCCTCGGCAGCGCCATGCGAGCTGTCAGGCGTCGTGCGTCGGTCGGGCGTGTCGTGATGGGTCACGGCAGGATCGGGCGCAGGAGGTGGAGCGGCTGAACCGGTCGGGGGCGATGGGGTGTGGGGTGCGCGCGTGCGGGGTCCGTCCGTGGCATCGGCTACGTCCTCGGCGGCTTTGTGTGCTGCGTGGCGTACCGTCTCGCCTAGATCGTCCGCCATATCAGCCGCGTCTCGAGCGGTACGGCGAGCGGCCTGTGCTGCGTCTCGGGCCGTCTCTGCGGCTGTTCGGAACGCCTGCTCGACTTCGTCGGCGACAGCAGCACCTGCGGATTCGACGCCTCGGGCGAACGTCGACACACTCGCTTCGAGCAAGAACTCGAGCTTCTGGTTTAGCGGAAGGTGGTCGAAGCGTTCGCGGGCATCGCGGTAATCGTCTCGGGAGGTCATTTTGGCAGCGGTAGAGTGTCGGTGTGTTGACGGAGCGCGCGGTGTGGAGTTTCAACCCGGCAGCATCGTAACGCACCAAAAGTATAGAGTCGGTACCTTTGGCACTCATTCATTCACTGCCATGCCCCGACCCGATCTCGCCCGCGTCCTGCGCTCGACAGGCGCATGGTACACCGTCGCCCCCGACGACTCGCCCGGCGAACCCATGCAGGCGCGTATCCGGGGCAAGATGCGGCTCGACGACAAGCGCGCCACCAAGGCCTTGCAAGGCGTGATCGACAAGGCTTTGGCTGAGGGCTCGCAAGTGTCGGACGACGTGCTGG
>CAXBBB010000226.1:0-4998 GCA_963973615.1 uncultured Rhodothermales bacterium
ACCCGATGATCGCACTCGTAGGCGTCAACGTGATCGACGGCACGGGACAAGCCGCCAGGCGCGATCAGGCGGTGCTCATCGAAGGAGGGCGGATCATCGGTGTAGGCCCTGCGGACTCGGTTGCCATTCCCGAAGGTGCCCGAGTCCTGGATTTACCAGGCCGAACCGTTATCCCCGGTCTCGTCGGCATGCACGATCACACCCACATGCCGGGCATCACGTTCATGGGCTACACCGCATCTCGTCTCTGGCTTGCAAGTGGGGTTACTACGGTGCAGACCGCCGGCAGCGCTGAGCCTGATGCCGAGGTCGCTCTAGCGCTAGCGATCGAGACGGGAGAGGCGGTCGGTCCCACCCTTTTCCCGACCGCCCACTACATAACCGGCCCGGGTGGCAACGGGCCGATGTCGAAGCCTGGAACGGAAGTGGAGGCGCGAGAACTGGTGCGAGAGTGGTCCGAAAGCGGGGCGACGTGGTTCAAGCTCTACCGTCACGTCGAGCCGAACATCGCGGCGGCTGTGATCGACGAGGCGCATGCGCTGGGCCGCAAAGTCACTGGCCACCTCTGTTCACTCACGTTTCGGGAGGCCGCGCAGCTGGGCATCGATAGCATCGAGCACGGGCTCATTTCCTCCTCGGACTTTCTGGAGGACAAGCTCAGTGGGGAGTGCGTATCGGCGCGAGGCTCGGTCGCGGATCTCGATCTGGGCGATGCGCGCGTTGCCGAGTTGATCGATCTTCTGGTACGGGAGGACGTCACCCTGACGTCCACGCTGGCCATCATCGAGTCCCACTTCCCACACCGGCCGCAAGGAGACGAACGATCCCTGGTTTTGATGTCACCCGAGTGGCGGCAGCGCTACGACGAGCGTCAGGCCAGCCTAGCGGAGGGCCGAGCCAGCACGACCATGACGCCGGAGCTCCTCGCGAAATTTATGGCGTTCGAGCGCATGTTTGTTGAGGCCGGGGGGCACCTGGTCATGGGGCCCGACCCAGGGCGCCACGTGCTGCCAGGCTACGGCAACCAGCGAGGGTTTGAACTGCTGGTCGAGGCAGGGTTTACGATCCCCGAAGCGCTGCAAATCGCTACCGCCAACGGTGCCGACGCACTGGGCGAGGGGGATCAGATCGGGCGTATTGCCGAAGGGTACGTGGCAGACCTGGTCGTTCTTCAGGGCGATCTCGGCACGGAGCCCACGGCCATCCGTAATGTCGAGGTCGTCTTCAAGGGTGGGGTTGGCTATGATCCCTTCTTGCTCACCGCGGACGTAATCGGACAGGTAGGCCTTCGCTAACCGTTCGCTCCTTCTATCTATCCCGCCCGCGCCTCACGGTATGTACGACGCCCCGCGCCCCGTCCAGCTATCCGAGCGCATCGCGTCGCTAGACTTCCTCAGAGGCATCGCCGTGCTTGGCATCCTCCTCATCAACATCGAGTCCTTCGCGTACCCCAACCCGTGGAGTCCGTTCGAGCACGGGTTCGTCACCCCGACCGATCGTACCGCACGGTTCTGGATCTATCTCCTGGCCCAAGGCAAGTTCTTTAGCATGTTCACCCTGCTCTTCGGCGTCGGGTTCACCATCTTCCTGGAACGCGTCGGGCGCCGGGTGCAGGGACTCCCGGCCTTCGACATCTACGCACGACGTCTGCTGTGGCTGTTCGTGTTCGGCGTTGCGCACGCCTACCTGCTGTGGGACGGCGACATCCTCTATCACTACGCCGTCTGTGGTTTTCTCCTCTTCCCCTTCCGGTCATTCCGTCGGCGCGGCCTCGTGGTGGCGCTGCTGGTACTCGCGTCGGTCGTGTTGTTCGATACGTACGAGAGCGTGTCGCAGACGCGCGCGCAGGCCGAGGCGTACGCGCACGCCCAGCAGGTCCCTGCCGAGCGTAGGAGCGAGGTAGAGGCTTCGGCGATTGCGCGGTGGGAGCGCCGCACGCGCCGTAACGAGGGGCACGTAGGAGCCGTCGAAGTGCCCCGGCAGACCTACCTCGCGAGCATCGCGGCGAACTACGAGCGGGTGGCCGTCCACGATGGACAAGTGTTCCACCGAGGCATCCTCTACCGCACCTTGCTGATGATGCTGACCGGCATCCTTCTGTACCGCCTGAACGTCTTTCGGGATTACCGATCCGTCCCAGGATACTGGGCCATCACGCTAGGCCTGCTCGCCGTGGCGCTCGCAATCAACTACATGCGCTACGAGCAGTGGACGTTCGCGTACTTCGAGCCCGTACAGGAGGTGTGGAGAGGCTGGCTCATCGCCTTCCACAAGGAGCTGCTGGGGGTGGCGTACGTGCTCGTGCTCAATGGTCTCTTTCAGAAGTACCTGAGCAGACTCCGAACGAACCCCGTGTCCGATGCCGGGCGGACGGCGCTGTCGAATTATGTCGCCCAGAGCGTGGTGTGCGGAGCTCTCTTCTATGGCTATGGATTGGGCCTCCACGGCACCCTCGCGAGGCACGAGTTGCTGTACTTCGTCGCTGCCATCTGGATCGTTCAGCTCGTCGCGAGTTGGCTCTGGTGTAGCCGGTTCCGGTATGGTCCCCTGGAGTGGCTCTGGCGGTACCTGACGTACCGACCGTTTGTACGGACTGCCTCGCCGGCCACCGCCCCCTCTGTTGCGAGGTTTGAATAACCCAAGATTGTAGTCCGATGTGGGGCTGGAGGGCGTAACCCGTCACGGTCGGTGCGCCTATTTGGCTTCTGCGGCCGGGCGCGCTAATGGGTGAGGGCTCGCACGCGAGCCTGGATGTCGGCGAGCACGTCCTCTTTGTCGCGTCCCCCTTTCAACCCCAGGTTTTCGACATACCCCTTCAGGCGCTGCCGGTCGGTTTGGGTAATGGTTTTGGCGGTGAGGACGATTACAGGGATGGCCCGCCACTCCTCGCGCTCCTGGAGCGCCTCGACGACCTCGAACCCATCCATCTCCGGCATCATCAAGTCGAGCAGGATCGCGTCGGGGGGAGTCGTAGCTAGAATGTCGAGCGCTTCTTTGCCGTTGGTAGCTTCGAGCACTTCACACGGGCCGCTTTCGAGGGTTCGACGTAGGAGCTCGCGCGTCGCCGCGTCGTCTTCGACGATCAGCAGCCGACCGCCAGGTTGGGGCACGTAGTGGCGGGCAATCTCGGCGAGTAGCTCGTCGCGGTCGACAGGCTTCGTGAGATAGCCTGCAGCGCCGAGGGTGTAGCCCAGGTTTTTGTCCTTAACGATAGTGACGAGGATGACAGGGGTCCCGTGGAGGACGGGGTCTGTTTGGACAATGCTGATCACCTCCCAGCCGTCGACGCCCTGCATCATGACGTCGCAGACGATGACGACGGGGTGCAGGTCCCGCGCGAGGCGGAGCCCATCCTCGCCATTTGTCGCGGTGGCGACGTGGTAGCCTCCTCGCTCTAGGTTCCGCTGGATGAGGTCTCGGGCGTCCGGGTCGTCGTCGATCACGAGGACGAGGCCTTCGCCGCGCATAGGTGGAGGGGCGTCTGCGTCCGGCGCGTCACTCGGGGGCTTTACGTGGAGGGGGAGTCGAATGGTGAAGGTCGAGCCCTCGCCTGGTGTGCTGACGACCGAGACGTGACCGCCCATCAGCTCGCACAGGCGCCGCGTGATCGCCAGGCCGAGGCCCGTGCCCCCATGGCGTTTCGCTCCAGACTCATCGACTTGGACGAACGATTCGAAGAGACGGCTCACCTGTTCCGGCGTCATTCCGACCCCTGTGTCAGAGACTTCGAAGATGACCTGGGCATGCTCGTCGGTACCCTCTTTCCGGGCCGTGAGTCGGACTGTGCCGTTATCGGTGAACTTTGCGGCATTCGAGACGAGGTTGAACAGGCACTGTCGCACTTTCATGCGGTCGGCGTGGCAGTGCAGCAGCGCGGGGTCCTGCTCGACCTCGATGCGGTTTCCGCGTTGGCTGATGAGGGGGCCTACCACATCGGTAATGTCGGTGAGCATAGGGGCCAGCTCGAATGTCTCCAGGAAGAGCTCCATCTTGCCCGCCTCGATCTTCGAGAGGTCCAACACGTCGTTGATGAGGCCCAGAAGGTGGCGGCCGGCGGCGTTGATCTTTTGGAGGTCAGGCAGGAAGTGGGAGTGTCCCGCCTCCTCGACTTCTTCCTGAAGCATCTCGCTATAGCCGATCACGGCATTGAGCGGCGTGCGGAGCTCGTGGCTGACGTTTGCGAGGAACTGGCTTTTGGCCTGGTTGGCCGCCTCGGCCGATCCCCGAGCTGTTTCGGCCGCTTCCTTAGCATCGCGCAAGGCCTGCTCGACCCGCTTGCGGTCGGTGATGTCGGAGTTGCTCCCGAACCAGCGTACAATCTCACCGTCCTCGTTACGCATGGGCAGCGCGCGGCCCAGGTGCCAGCAGAACACGCCATCGGCACGGCGAAGCCGGAACTCGACCTCGTAGGGTTCGCCTGTTTCAAGTGCGTGCCCCCATCGCTGGGCAACGGTGGGGAGGTCGCCGGGGTGGATGACTTCCTGCCAGCCGTCGCCAATGATCTGAGGGCCTGGGCGCCCGAAGAACTCGATGACGCGTTGGTTGACGAAGTCGAGCGTTCCATCCGGGAGAGCGGTCCAGACGTGCTGAGGCAGAGCTTCTGTGAGCAGCCGAAAGCGCTCACGCTCTTGGACAAGGGCAGTCTCGAATTGCTTACGCTCCGTGATGTCGCGGATGGTGCCGACGAACCGAGAGGGCCCACTCTGGGGGATCTCGTGGACGGCCAGCTCCATTGGAAACATCGTCCCGTCGCGGCGCATGGCGGTCAGCTCGACACGCTGGCCTAAGACGGGTCCCTCGCCGGTCTCGAGATGGTGAGCCAGTCCGCTGCGATGGGCCTCTCGGAACTGGTCGGGTACGATCAGCGCGCCCATCTCCCGGTGCAGAACCTCCTGGCGGCTAAACCCGAATACCCGCTCGGCCGCCGGATTCCAGTCGAGGATGCGGCCTTCGTGGTCGATCCCGATGATGCTATCGAGGGAGGATTGGAAAACCGCC
>CAXBBB010000227.1:0-4997 GCA_963973615.1 uncultured Rhodothermales bacterium
CAATCCACCGGTCGTGCGGAGCTTGCAACTCGAAGTGGTGCCACCGCGATACAGCGGATTGCCTCCAATGGCGCTCGACGCGGGCGTGGGCGATGTTGCCGCGCTCCCGGGCACGCAGGTGCGGGTTGCCCTTGGCTTGGGCGGCGGCGAGGCAAGCGGCGCCCACCTCGACTTCGAGGGCCAAGACGACGTCGATCTCGACATATCGGCAGGACGAGCGGCAGGATCGTTTATAGTCGGATCAGCGGACGCTTACCGCGTCGTCGTCGATGGCACGTCGGGACGCAGCGCCCAACCCTCGGCCACGTTCTACGTCACTCCGCTTGCCGACGCGCCACCGACGATCCGCATCGCTACGCCCGAACCCAGCATCGACTTGGACGACAGCCGCCGCGTCGTCGTTCGAGCAGAGGCAAGCGACGATTTCGGACTATCCGACGCGCGTCTCGTCTACCGCCTCACTATGCGAGCCGGGAAGCTCGTAGAAACTGACTATACCAGCGTCGACCTGGCACTCGAACCGGGCGCTCGTATCCAGCAGATCGTCCACGTGTGGGACCTGGGTGCGCTTCCGGGCCTGACCTTGTCGGCGGGTGACGAGATCACGTACTTCTTGGAAGCACGGGACAACAACAGCGTCAAGGGCAGCCAGATCGGGCGCTCGGCGACGCATCGTCTGCGATTGCCCGGCCTGAACGAACGCTTCGATGCGCTCGACGAACAAGAAGACGCACTCGAACGATCGGTCCGCGAACTGGACGAGAGGAGCGATGACGCGCGCGAGCAGTTCGAGCAACTGCGCCGCGAACTCCGCCAGAACCGCGACGCAACGTGGGAGTCGCAGCAGGCTTTGCAATCAGCAGAGCTGCGTCGACAGCAATTGGAGGAGCAGGCCCGCTCCCTGACCGAGGCGACCGAGGAACTGGGACGCACCATGGAAGAGCAGGGACTCATGTCCGAGCAAACGCGTGAGCAGTACGAAGAACTGCGTAGGGTAATGGAAGAGTTGGCGTCGCCCGAACTGCAGAAGGCGCTCGAGCAGTTGCGTGAGGCGATGGAACAACTCGACCTGAGCCAGATGCAGCAAGCGATGGACGAGTTCGACCAGGGCGAGCAGCAACTTCAGCAGCGCCTGGACCGCGCGATGGAACTGATGAAAAACCTCCGCATCCAGCGCGAATTGGAGGAGATTGCCGCTCGTGCCGAAGAACTCGCTGACGAGCAGGCTGCTATCGAGGAGGACACCAGGAAGCTAGACGAGCAAGACCAGTCCGGTGAGGAGTCTGAATCGGGTGAAGAGAATGGATCGGAATCCGAAACTGAGTCGGGCGAAAACTCGGAATCTGGTGAGCAGTCGGAGAGCGGAGACCAGTCCGAGTCTGGCCAGCAATCGCCGGCGCAGGAAGAGCTAGACGAACTCGCCGAGCGTCAGGAAGCCGCTGCCGAGAAAGCCGATTCCCTCAACGCCGAACTCGACGAGTTGCGCGAGCGCATGAAAGACGCGCGCTCTGCCGACGAGAACAAGCTCGATCAGATTCGGCAGCAAAGTGGCACTCAGGCCACATCTGAGCAAATGCGCCAGACGGCTGAGCAAATGCAACAGGGCCAGACCGGTCAGCAGCAGCAGTCTCAGCAGCAGCAGTCTCAGCAGCAGATGCGTCAGTTGCGGAGCCAGCTTCAGCAAATGCAGCAGCAAATGCAGGAGAAGAAAGACCAGCTGAACATCACCGCGCTACGCCGCGCACTCGACGACGTCCTCCTGCTGTCCGAGCAGCAAGAAGCCCTCCGGTACGATGTGCAAGGAGTAGCCGCCGACAGCCCGGCACTTCGCGGCGGAGCACGTGACCAGACGCAGATCCGTGAGTCCTTTGAGGTCGTCATCGACACGCTGACCAGCATTGCCAGCCGAGCGCCTAACGTGACGCGTGCGGTCCAGCGCATAGCGGGCGACGGGCTGCGTGAGATGCAGGCGGCCACCGATGAGCTAGGCGAGCGCCGCCCCGCTCCTGCAGCGGCACGTCAACGTGCGGCCATGACACAACTCAACGAACTGGCTCTGCGGCTGAGCAAGCTTCTGGATCAGGCAATGAGTTCGCAAAACAGCCAGTCGGGAAGCGGCCAGTCGATGCAGCAGATGATGCAGCAGCTCCAGCAGATGGGCCAGCAGCAACAGGGACTGAACCAGCAGATCCAACAGCACCTGAACCAGACGGCAGGCGAACGCAAGAGCGGGCAAGGCGCCGAGCGATTGCGACAGATCGGCGAGCAGCAAGCGCGTATCCGCCGTGAGTTGCGCGAGATGAGCCGCAACCTGGAGGGCGATGGCGACGGAGCCGCGGGGCAAATGCTCCGCCAGATGGAGGACGCCGCCCAGCAGATGGCCGAAACCATCGACCAGCTCTCACGCGGACAAGCCGACCGCCCTCTTCTCGAGCGCCAACAGCGCATCCTGACGAGGTTGCTTCAGGCGCAAAACGCCAGTCAGCAGCGCGGAGAAGAAGAAAAGCGCGAAGGTCGTCCTGGTGACGAGCAGCCGCGTCCGCCTGGCACTCCGCTCCCTCCGCCCGAACGAGCCGAGCAGTTGCGGCGCGACCTGATCCGCGCCCTTGAAAGCGGCTACGCGCCTGAATACGAAGCGCTTATCCGCCGGTATTTCGAGACGCTGCGTGAGCAGGAGCAGCCTCGATGACGCAACGCGACCCAGGGACTTGGCAGCTCCTGGGGTGAAAGGACTGTCGGTCAGAGTTGGACGCATTAGCCGCCGTAGCGTATTTTTAGGCGTTCCTCTATTCAGTTCGTAAAATCTCCAGTCTGTATGGCTACGCCCACCCGGGTGCTGTTCGTCGCGAGCGAAGCTACACCGTTTCACACGACCACCGACGTTGCCGACTTGGTGCGGCAGCTTCCCGAGCAGCTCCAGGAGTCAGGAGATTTTGAACTACGGATTTTGATGCCCCGCTTCGGTATCATCTCGGAGCGTAAAAACCGGTTGCACGAAGTGATCCGGCTCTCAGGCGCCGAAGTCACGATGGGCGATCAGACCGAGACGGTCAAGATCAAAGTCGCGTCGATTCCTGGCATCCGCCTGCAGGTCTACTTTGTAGAGAGCGTCGCCTACTTCAAACGCAAAGGGACGTACAAGGCCCGTAAGGACGAGTCGATCTACGAGGATAATGCCTTTCGCTCGCTCTTCTTCGGACGCGCAGTCCTCGCAACGATCCGCAATTTGGGGTGGTCGCCGGATATCGTTCATGCTGCCGGATGGGTTGGCGCGCTGACTCCTTATGTCATCCGCAAGGAATTTGCCGATGATGAGCTGATCGGCGGCGCTAAGATTATCTATACGCCCGATGCGTACGACTCTGACGCCCAACTCGACTCGGCGACCGTCTCGTTAATGTCGGGAGACGCCAGCGTCGGCGACTCGCTGCGCCAGATCGCGCTCAACAATGCCGATGCCCTCGTACACACCCCGCAGATAGCAGTCGAAGCGGAGAGCAC
Organism: uncultured Rhodothermales bacterium; assembly: GCA_963973615.1. Taxonomy (GTDB): domain Bacteria; phylum Bacteroidota; class Rhodothermia; order Rhodothermales; family BA12; genus CAXBBB01. The sequence continues at coordinate 3,502 of CAXBBB010000227.1, forward strand.
GCTCGTGGAATCCTTCGACACCGCCATCGACACGGTCCGCCCAGTGTACAACGAGTTGTTAGGAATCGAAGACTGAAGCTAGCGACTGTCAACACGAGCCGTCGGCTCCACGAACCGCTTGCTGCTGCCGGAGTCCCTTTGGGTGGCGGACCTCGCAGCGAGAGCTTGAAAGCAGAACTGTGACTCGCTCTTTTGGGTCTTGAATAAGAGGATTGCGCCCTTCCGCGTCGCATACGTGGGTAGTATTTGCGCGTGCTTCATCGCTCGGGCCGAAGCAGAGCGCTTTTTTGAAGGCTGTCTCGTTCCGACCCTATACCGGGTGTTATACGAAGCCGCCGATAGCGGCCGTTGTGAGGCTTCTCTCCCGCCCTTCTCTCCCGCTGCATGACGCGTTTTTCCTGTCTCGCACTCGCTGTCCTCTTGTTCGCTGCCTGTGACGATCCCTCCAACGTCGGACTCGGACTCGTAGGCGACGAAGGTGGGACGCCTGAAATTGTCCGCGTTAGTCTACCGCTGGCCTCGCTCGACCAAGCCGAACGCACCGGAAACGCCAATCAGTCGCTTGCAGGCATCACCGATGACCCGGCCTTGGGCACGATCCGGGCCGCTGCCTATCTCGACTTCGGCTCGGCAAGCGTTCTGAATACCAACAGTACCCTCAGCGATTTTCGCGCCTCGAACGTCGTGGGTGTCACGCTGGAGTTGCCCGTCTCCTATCGCTACGGCGACACCCTCTCGACGGTCCGCTACGCGCTGCGCAGCATCACGGCGCCCTTCGTAGCTACAGGCGCCGAGTCGGATACGTCCTTCGCTGTCGGTGACGTCATCACCACGTTCGAGGCTCAGGCTAATGCAACTACGGTTTCCGTCGCGTTGCCCGACGACTGGGTTGCCCGACTCGACACGACCCTCCGCGGAAGCAATTTCTTGAACACCTTCAACGGATTCTACCTTGAGCCACTTTCTGGGAATGCGGTATTGGGATTCCGTCAGTTCAGCGTTTCGGCTCAATCGCTCGCAAGTCTGACAGCGCGTTCTGCCAGCGACACGGTGCGCTACGTCGCCAACACCGGTGTAACGACCATCTCGCGCTCAGGCGCCCCTTCGCTTCCCGCAGGCGCTATGCTTCTCCAGGATGGATTCCGCCACACCCTCGTCCTAGACATGAACGACCAGGCTGTGAACGCCACCTACGCCAACGCGGGCCTGGCACGAGCCACTATTGAACTTCCCACTCTGTCGACCTTGGGAGATGTCGGCTCGTACGTGCGCCCACCCGCTTTCGAAGACCTACAGTTGGTCGCTATCGACGCCGACGGCAACGATGTGGTGAGCGGTACGAGTCTACTCATCCTGATCGAAGGGGATCTGTCAGACAACACCCTTCGCTTCTCGTCGGCCCGCTTGCAGCAACTCGTCCAGCGCAACCTGCTTGGCAACCCGCTGTGCTACGACGAGACCTCGACCGATTGCTTCGGTAGACTTGCAATCCGTTT
>CAXBBB010000228.1:0-4993 GCA_963973615.1 uncultured Rhodothermales bacterium
CACCGGCGCCACCGCCGCCAAAGCCACCGGCGAGCACGTTGAGCAGACTGCGGTTCATCCCGTCGCACATGATCTGCGTCAGAATCAACCCACTTGCGCCAACCAGGGCGCCCGAGACGATCAGCGCCGTGTTTCCTAACACGAAGCCCGTCAGCGCGGCGGCGAGTCCCGAATACGCGTTGAGTAGCGACACGACGACCGGCATATCCGCCCCGCCGATGGGCAGCGTCGTCGTCATTCCGAGGACCAGAGCCAGTACAGCTAACTCAAACAGAACGAAAACGGATAGACGGATCGAGTCGTTAAGCACGAGAAACTGAGCGCCCGCTCCGCTCGACGCCGATGCGTAGTACGCGATCAGCCCAAGCGCTCCGATGGCCAGCAGCAGCGTCAGCACACGCATTCCAGGGAAGAAGATTGGGTTGCCGGACAGCTTTCCCGCCAGTTTGCCGTACGCCACGAACGAACCGCTCAGCGTGACCGAACCGACGAGCACCGAGAGGCCCAGCACAGCACCCGTCACCGGGGAAATCACTTCCATCCCATCCGCCAATCGCGCGCCCTCAGCCAGCGCCACCCCGACCGATGCCAGGCCGCCCAGACCGTTGAACGCGGCGACGAGTTCGGGCATGCCGGTCATCTCGACGCGCCGCGCCAGCAGCACGCCGATGCCCCCACCGATCACCAGCCCAGCCAGCAGCACGAGGGGCGACAGAATCTGCTGCCCCAGCAGCGTCGCGGCGATGGCGATGAGCATGCCCAGAGCCGAAAGCCGGTTGCCCTGCGGCGCGGTCGCGGGCGACGAGAGGCGTTTCAGCCCCAAGATGAAGAGCGACGCGGCGACGAGGTAGGCCAGTTCGATCAGAACGTCCATGAGTGGTCGGGGAAATCAGAGGAAAGAGGCGAAGTCAGGCGTCGGGCGTGTCCGCCGCCCGCTTCTTCTTGAACATCGCCAGCATCCGATCCGTCACCAGAAAGCCGCCGACCACGTTGATCGTCGCCGCCACCAATGCGACAAATCCCAGCGATTGGGCCAGCACGCCGTCGGTCATTCCCGCAGCCACCAGAGCGCCGACAATCGTGATCCCGCTGATTGCGTTGGACCCCGACATCAGCGGGGTGTGCAGCGTCTGCGGCACCTTGGAGATCAACTCGGCGCCAACAAAGGCCGCGAGCACGAAGAGAATGAGGTCGTCCAGCATAGAGCAAAGAGTGGTCTAAAAGTCCTGAGTAAAGGCGATTCATGAATCGCCTTTACGTACGTGTCCGCTACGCCCCGCCAAGCAGCCCCAGAACACGCGAGTGCACGACTGCCCCTCGATGCGCCACGAGCGCTCCCTGCACGATGTCGTCTTCCATATCGAGCGTGAGCCCATCGGGAGAGGCGATCAGACCGACCAGAGCCGCCAGCGTCCGCCCGTACACCAACGATGCGTGGACCGGCATCTCGGCGGTGATATTGGCCGGTCCGAGGATCGACACGCCGCCCGATACGACGGTCTCCCCAACCCGAGTGAGCGCGCAGTTGCCGCCGCCCGGCGCTGCCAGATCGACGACGACCGCACCTGGCGCCATCGCCGCGACTGCGTCGGCGCTGACGAGCAGTGGCGCCTTGCGTCCCGGAATGAGCGCGGTCGTAATGACGACATCGGCTTTCGCGATGTGCACTGCCAGAGCGCGTACTTGCCGCTCGGCCTGGTCCTCGGCCAACGCTTTGGCGTACCCACCAGCATCCTGGGCATCTTCGGCCCCCAGGTCCAACTCGACGAACGTCGCGCCCAGGCTTCGGACTTCTTCCGCCGACGCCGCGCGCACGTCGTAGGCCGACACGCGCGCGCCTAGCCTGCGCGCTGTCGCAATCGCCTGAAGACCTGCTACTCCTGCGCCCAGAATGAGCACCTGTGCCGGACGGAGCGTGCCCGCCGCCGTCGTGAGCAGGGGAAAAAACTTGGGCAGACCATTCGCCGCCAGTAGCGCCGCACGATAGCCTGCCAGGCTCGACAGCGCCGAGAGCGCGTCCATCTTCTGCGCCCGCGACGTGCGCGGCACCAACTCCATCGCCAGAATCGTAGCGCCCGAGCCGGCAAGCGCCTGCATCCGTTGCGGATCGCCGAGTGGGTCCATCAAGCCGACGACCGTCTGTCCATCCCGCACCTGGTCGGGCGATGGCGGCGACACGCACAGCACTACATCCGCGCTGAACGCATCGCCGATCGTGCATCCGGCCGCTTGGTAGTCGGCATCCGAGTGAAACGCCCCGGCTCCGGCATCAGGCGCTACAACGACGGAAAACCCGTCTTTGATCAGACGGCCAGCGGTTTCGGGCGACAGGGCGACGCGCGTTTCGCCCTGAGCGGTTTCGCGCGGGACGCCGAGGGTGAGCGGCATAGGAAATCGGTCGTAGAGTTGGCGAAACGTACGAAGGATCCGCAGTCGAACCCTTCACAGTTTTCGGGCCTCCTCATCGCGCTGCGCCCTTCAGCGCACGACGTAGCGCCAGTCAACGACCTTTCCGTCGACGAGCATCACGTTGAGCGCGCGCGAGCCGTCTACGTCGTAGGACTACGTCTCGCGCGCGTCGACCTGCTGCCGACGATTCGGAGTGCCCGCCGTTTCGCGCAGTTCATCAGCTGTCATGCCGCGCTCCAAGTCTGACGCGAAGTGAGCATTCTGCGGGGCACTCATCTCGTCGCGCGCTTTCTCCGCGTTCTTCCACCCTCGCCGCGCATCCTCGCGATTGTCTTCGACTTGCCGATTGCATGCCCCCTGCTCGCTGCCGCTGTCCGGGCAGAGGGCGCTGCATCCCGACGACATCGGGATCAACAAGAGAAGGGCGAAGAGACGAAACATCGCGGCGGCAGGAGATTACTGACCGAACGCCGCTCGAATCGCATCTTCGCCACCGACGACGGGCAGTTCGACCATCAGCGCGTCTTGGTCGAGCGTGAGTTGGGTACCGGCTTCGGGATGCAGCAAGAACTCGGGGTCGCTTGAGAACACCATCAGGCCAAGCATCTGCCCGGCGGCTACGATCTCGTCATCGGGCTGCAGGTCGAACGAGAGGTCGACGAACTCGCCGGGCACGAGCGGGGCACTTGAGTCGAGAGCGGTCGCGTTCTGCGGGTCGGCCCAGCCGCGCGTGATGCCGCCACCGGCCTTGCGCCATCCGTCGGACCAGGGCAGCGACACGAGCCAGACCGACACGTTGGCCGACGGCTTGTTGACAGCGACGCGCATCGACACGCGCGTTACACCCGACAGGTGCAGCGGCGTTTGCAGGCGCGGCGTGACGTAGAGCAGGCGGGCCGAGTTGGGCGCAAAACCGGACAGAGACTCGCCGTCCTGCGACGCGTCATCCGAGAGCATGGCGGTGCCTTGCGTGTCGTCGCTGCGCGTCAGGCTCAGGCCACCCATCATGTTGTCGCCGTCGGGCGTGGCACGCGTGGCCCTTACGTAGAGCGGCACCGATGCGGATCCGGGATTGGGGAACGTCGCGTAAGGCGTCGGCTCCATGCGGTCGTCGTTCTCGCGGACGATCCAGGCGCGCGGGTCTTCCTCAACTCCGTTCTCGACATCGTAGAGGTAGCGCGTGAACCAGCGGTTCATCAGCCGCATCGGGGGCGCGCCGCCGTGCCCCTGCTGGTGGTAGTAGTACTGAACCGGCACGCCCCGCCCTTCGAGCGCCTTGGCGAAGAGGAAGCTGTTCTCGGTCATCACGTTCCAATCGTTGAAGCCGTGCGACATCAGCGTGGCGGCGCGGACGTTTCCGGCCTGGGCGATGTAATCGCGCGCCGCCCAGAACGGCGTCAGGTCGCCCGTTTCCCTGCTCAACCCCTCGGCCATCTCGCCGTCGCGATACGTCTGGTTGCAATAGTCCCAGCGGTCCGAGTCGCGGCTGTGGATGAAGTCATAGAGCACGTCGGCGTCCTCACCGAGGTATCCGCCCGGACTACGGACGGCGCCGTTCGAGCGGTAGTAGAGGTACCATGACGTGACCGGCGCAATAGGGATGATCGCTTCCAGACCGTCGACGCCCGTCGTGGCGGCCATGACCGGAAGCGCGCCGTTGTACGACGTGCCCGTCATGCCGACTTTGCCCGTCGACCAGTCGGCCGTCACTTCGTCACCGCCTTCTGCTGACGTGAAGCCGCGCGCGCGTCCGTTGAGCCAGTCGACGACGGCTTTGGGGGCGAGGGCTTCGTTCGATCCGCCGACCGTGGGGCAGCCCTGCGATAGACCCGTTCCCGGCGACGACGAGTGGACGACAGCGAATCCGCGCGGCAGCCAGTCGCGCTCCTGCGACTGCGAGATGCCCGGACGATTGCGCGCTTCAAACTTCTGTGCGACAGGACGAGCGGGCGGCGTGTCGCCGATTTCGTGCTCGACGTTCCAGAACAGATCGCCTAGCGATGCCGTGCCCGCGAAGTACGGACTCGTCTCGTAGACGACCGGCACTTTCAATCCCTCGGCCGTCTGCGCCTGACGCGTAACCGCCACGTGGACGCGGTCGCGCTCGCCGTCGCCGTCCGAGTCGAACTCGGTCTCGACCCACAACTCCTCGCGGATCCAATCGTCGGGGTTCTCGAACGCCGGAACGACCTGGGCCTGTCCGTCCTCGAAGACCGGACCGACCTGCTGAGCGTAAGCCATCGGGACGCTTCCCAATGCAAAGAGCAGGACGACGAATAGGCGAGCGGACATAGAGTTGGGGGGTTGAAATGGAACTCCCAAAGTAACGTCGTTCGAGGGCGCGGACGTATCCGATTCCTCTGACGTGCTATCCAAGCCGGTCGTGCGTCGGTTGCTTTCGAGTACGCGCGAAGACGTGCCACCCCGCGCCGGTCGCGATCAGCAAGAGCGGAATCCCGCCCGGCTCGCTCTCGACGTAGATCATCATCGCCATCAGGAGCACACCGACGACGAGGACCACCGCCGACAGTACGAGTTGAGTGGTTCGGTTCATTTCATCAATAGGGGTACGACAGAGATAGAC
>CAXBBB010000229.1:0-4989 GCA_963973615.1 uncultured Rhodothermales bacterium
TCTGGCTCGAGCTACTATGCCGCCCATGGGGCGACGATGGACAATATCTACGGTCACCGCCAGGTGAAGGCTACCGCGTGTCCCGGAGACGGTCTGTTCGCCCTCAAGTCTACCGTCATATCGCGCACCGAAGATCGCCTGTCCGGGGCGCAAGGGTTGACGGCCGTCTGGCAGCGCAACGGAGCACTGGGAGGCCGCCCTTCGTGGTTCTCGTCGACGGCGAGCAGCGAGCGCGGCCTGGCGTATGCACGCGTCGGCAGTCAAGACCGACTGTACGTGGTGAGCCGTTCCGGTGGAACGTCGGTTCGCATCCTCAACGCCTCGACCGGATCCGACGTAGGTACGCTCTCGACCAGCGGCATCAGCGGCGGCACGTACCCCCTCAACGACATCGAGAGCTCGTCCGACGGCGTCCTGTTTGCCGCCAACCTAACGACGAATACGATCGACTCGAACTTCCGCGTCTACCGCTGGTCGAGCGAGTCGGCCACGCCGGTCCGCGTGATCGACTTCCGCACGTGGTCGACGCCAATGCGCCTGGGCGATCACATCACGGTCACCGGGTCGACTGCCGACAACTCGCTCACGATCTACGCACCCACCTCGGGTGGTGACTACGTCGTCGTCTTCACGACGAGCGACAACGGAGCGTCGTTCTCGCATCAGTTCGTTAACGTATCGAACGGCGGAACGCTGGGCCAAAACCCAGCCGTCGCCCCCTTCGCATCGGACTTCTACATCGCCTCCCGCGGAGTGGGCGCGCAGCACTACACGTCGACGGGCGCACTGATCGGCGCAGCTCCTAGCTCGGTCATTCCGACGACGGTGGGATCGGCCAAGAGTTTCGCTACCTCCGGATCGACCACCCGCAAGTATTTGGCGTTGTTCGACTTCAGCAGCGCCTCTAACCACGGCGGCTACTTGCGCGTCGCCGACGTTACGTCCGGCGCCACCGGCGCGCAGTCTGTTGGGGAGACGCCGTGGCTGGGCGGAGCGAGCAATCCCAATGGCGCAGGCGACGTGGCAGTCAAGAGCAACGGAGACGGTACGTTCGACCTGTTCGTGCTCTCGACCAACAACGGACTCGCCGCCTACCGGATGGGAAGTTCGTCGTCCAAAAACGTGCTCGAAGCAGAGTCCCTTACAGCGCCAGTCTTTGCGCTCAGCGGCGTGTACCCGAACCCCACCTCGGGAGTAGCGACGGTGGCCTACGATCTGCCGGACGAAGTCAGCGTCTCGCTCGAGGTGTACGACCTGCTCGGCCGCCGCGTGGCCGAGCAGATCCAGGCGTACGAACCGGCAGGCGCGCGGAGCCGCACGCTTGATTTGGCGCATCTGCCCAGCGGGGTCTATTTGGTTCGCCTCTTGGCAGGTGAGCGGGTAGCCACTTCGCGCCTCACGTTAGTCACCCGGTAGCAAACCCTAAAGAGAAACGCCAAAGGGCTTCGAGCGAATTGCGACTCGAAGCCCTTTGGCGTTTCAGGCGTGATTCTACGGCTGCGGTAAAGCTCGATTCGGTGCTCTGCGCCACGCACACTCATCTACCGAGGGTAGTGGCCCGATCCGATCAGCTCTACGCAACCTCTCGTGCGACGTGCTCATCTTGGCGAGTCTGCCGAATCTGCACTTGACGCCATTCGCAGACGCCCAGCGCGAGGGCATAGCCTGCCGAAATCAGCTGCAGCATCACGTCGTGCAGTCCTACGGCGTAGGTGGCGAAGAACAGCGCAGCGATGGCGAGCAGGGCGACGAGTGCGCGGCTACCGGCGGCGAAGAACGAGCAGAGAACAGGCATGAGAACGGCAGATCGGGGGAATGGCGCGCGATGCGCCCGACTGATTTCGTCTGTAAATATGCGAGCCTGGCTCGGCTTTCGCAAATAACTGGTGACGCACCCCACCCTTTACACTCCTCTGCCTGCTGCCTCGCCCGTAGTTTGAAGCCGCTCACCGACCCCTCTTCCATGTCCGAATCGCTCGCCCCCCGACAGGCCACCGTCCACCGCAAGACGGCAGAAACCGACGTGCGCGTCACGCTGCGCTTGGACCCGCAGACGGACGATGAGCGCGCCTATTCGAACGCGACGGGCGTCGGCTTCTTGGATCATATGCTCGACCTTTTTGCCCGGCATGGCCGATTCGGGCTCGACGTGACCTGCGACGGCGACTTGCACGTCGACGACCACCACACGACCGAAGATGTCGGTATCGCGCTGGGTCAAGCGCTGCATCGGGCACTTGGCGATAAAGGCTACGTCGCGCGCTACGGTCACGCCTACGTATCGATGGACGAAGCCCTCGCCCGTGCGGTCGTCGACCTGTCGGGCCGGTTCTATCTGGTTTTCGACGCCGAGTTTTCGCGCCCGACCGTGGGCGATTTGTCGACCGAGATGGTGTCGCACTTCTTCTACTCGATGGCGGAGCAAGCGCAGGTGAACCTACACATCGACTTGCTGCGCGGCACGAACGCACACCACCAGGTAGAGGCGATTTTCAAAGCCGTCGCTCGGGCGCTGCGCGTGGCCGTAGCGCGGGATTCTAAGGGCGACCGGTTACCGTCTACCAAGGAGGCGCTGTGACGCCGGGTGAACCGACGCGCGGACAGGTCGTACGCACCGGCTTGATCGCACCCCACACCTCATGATCACGCTCATTGACTACGGCATCGGCAACCTACGTTCGATCGAAAAGGCGTTCAACGCCGTCGGTGTCGACGTACTGCGGACCGACGACCCCGAGCGTATCGCCCAGGCCGAGCGCTTGGCGCTTCCGGGCGTCGGCGCGTTTGCAGCGTGTCGGAGTGAATTGGACCGTCGCGGGTTGGTCGAGCCGATTCTGAATGCCGTCCAGTCGGGGACGCCGCTGCTCGGTATCTGCGTCGGAATGCAGCTGCTGTTCGATGCGAGCGAAGAGATGGGCGAAACGCCCGGATTGGGCCTGCTCCCGGGCCGTGTCGTCCGCTTCTCACCCGACCTGACCGAGTCGACGGGTGATGGACAACCGCGCAGGCTGAAAGTACCGCACATGGGGTGGAGCCGCGTCGCGTCGTCCAACTCCAAACTGCTCGACGGCCTCGATGGGGATTCGGATACGGCGCCGCACTACTATTTCGTTCACAGCTACCACGCTGCTGCCGATAACCCATCCGATGTGCTCGGTTGGGCGACATACGGCGAGCGGTTTCCGGCCATCGTAGGGCGCGAGCGCGTCTTCGGCGTCCAGTTTCATCCTGAGAAGAGCCAGCATGCCGGGCTTAGGCTGCTGCAGAACTTCGCTACCCTCTCCTTTTAACACGCCGCGATGCTCCTCGTCATTCCAGCCATCGACCTGCGCGGCGGACGCTGCGTACGCCTCCACCAGGGATCTTACGAACGCGAGACCGTCTACTTCGACGATCCCGTCCGCACGACCGACCGCTACGGCGTGGAGCAACTCGCCCATCCCCGCACGATGTCGATGACCGTTTACGACACCAAAACCGGCCGGACAACCAAGAAAGTGCGCGACTTCCGCGTATGACGGCAAGAGCGTAAGGCGTGAACGCGTCTAAAGAGCAGGTCAGAGAGATGGGCTGGCTCGCGGAGCCGCGTCGATGCTAGCGAGTTGACGCGCCGATGCCTGAGTCTGCCGCCGTCCCGCTTCGCTATTCCGAGCTGATCCGGGGCAACCGCAACTTCCGCAGCCTGTGGTTCGGCTCGGTCGTGTCGCTGCTGGGCGACTGGTTCAACACCATCGCGCTCTACACGCTCGTCCGCGAACTGACCGGCTCGGCGTTCGCATTGGGTGCGATCCTGTCGGTCAAGTTGCTGCCGTGGGCGCTGGCTTCTCCGTTTGCCGGAGTGCTGGCCGACCGGATGGATCGTCGGAAGCTGATGATCGGAGCCGACCTGATTCGAGCAGTCCTCGTGCTCGGCTTCCTATTCGTCGACGAGCCGGGCGAGGTCGGGTGGCTGTATGTGCTGGCGGCGTTGCAGGTGATTGTCGGCGCGGTTTTTCAGCCTGCCAAGAATGCGCTGTTGCCGCGCATCGTCGAGCGGCGCGGGCTGGTGACGGCCAATACGATTTTATCTGCTACATGGTCGACGATGCTGGCCGTCGGTGCTGCCGCAGGCGGACTTGCGACGGACGCGTTCGGGCGCGAGACGGTCTTTCTTCTCGACAGCCTGACGTACCTCGTTTCGGCAGCTTTTCTGTGGCGCCTCAGCGTGCCGCCGTCGGATCGAGACGTGGGCGATGCGCCCCTCTTGGAATCTGCCATCGGTCAGATCGTGAGCGGCTGGCGCTATCTGGTGCGGCGTCCTGACGTGGGACGCATCGCGCTCGCCAAATGTATGTGGACGCTAGGCGGTGGCGGGCTCATCTATCTGGCAACGCTGGCGGGCGAACAACTGGTCGAGGGACGCGCGGCGTTGGGGATCGGACTGGTGTTTTCGGCGCGCGGATTGGGGACGGGGTTTGGGCCGATTCTCGCTCGCGCATGGTTCAAAGATCAGCGTGCGTGGCCCGCTGTGTTGGGCGCCTGTATCGCCGCGAGCGGGTTGTTCTACGCGCAGCCCGGTCTGTGGTCGGTTTCGCTGGCGATGCTGGCATTCGTCTTTGCAGCACACGTGGCGAGCGGCGCCAACTGGGTGCTGTCGACGGTCTTGCTGCAAGAGCGCGCCGACGACGACTTTCGAGGTCGCGTGTTTGCCACCCAATTCCTGCTACTGACGCTGTTCGAGACGATCTCCACGCTCGGAGCGAGCGCTCTGATCGAAGCCGGAATGTCGCTCTCGACCGGCTTTGTAGTGTTCGGCGGATTTCAAATTGCGTGCGGAGTGGCGTGGTTAGCGTTGATCGTCCCGCGAGAGAGAAACGCACCTGTTACCTACGCTCAGTGATTGGCGCTGATTTTGCGGGTACGTGCGTGTTATGACCGATTTCGTCGATCCTTCCGTTCCGCCGCTCTGGGCGCCCCTCGACGTGTTCGTCGAGTCGGTCGACCAGGCAG